>NZ_CAXRDQ010000006.1:0-80976 GCF_964229365.1 Abyssibacter sp.
GCTGGAAACAGTACACAGCCTGCGGGCAGCGGGAATTCACGATCAAATAGTGCAACTTCGGCCGCGGTAACTGCGCCCACGATAGAGAAGGCGCTCAGAGCAAGAGAAGACACTAAATATCGTTTCATGATGCCCAACGCCGTGCATGAGGGGCGTTTTTGGAGCGCAGCGCGAAGCGCGTAGCGGAAAACACGTCCCGCTCTATGCAATTGTTAGCCGTCATGCTGGAGTGTGGCGCAGAATCTTGAGCATGATGTTGACTACGCGGATAAACGCAGCAGCCATTGCCACGGCGACAAAAATCCAGACGAGGCCGAAATAGAAATTCGCAGTGTCTACAAAATAACCGATTAGCGAGATACCACAAAATAGAAAGCTTAACCAGACCGCCTGGCTCAAGTACGACACTAAATCTTTTATATACTCGGTATCTCGGATGCGATTCATTACTGGCGAGTCCAGCGCCATAAGGATAGCCTTGGCTGTGGCCAGGAAGCCGGTAAGAATCGCTCCGACAGTCAACGAAGACCCCAAGATATCTGGGCCGGGCGGTAACGACGCGCCGAACCGAAACCAGAGGAGGCCAGCTGCAAAGGCGACAACATACGGGTAGACCCGCTCAAGAAACAGCGCCACGGTTAAAACAATTTTTTCCAGCCATTGAAGGCTCGACGTAAAGCTTTGTAACGCGCCTTTCTTGGAAAGCGTAGGTCTTCACCAACCTCGATTTTTTCAAACGTTAAGCTCAGGCGCTGGGCGATTAAGTCAACGGTCTCGACTGCGGAATCGAGGTTAGGAAGTATGCCGACCTGTAGTTTTGGTACTGCGTCAGGATTGTTTTCTGCCTTGAGCTTAAGCGCAACCGCTGTTTTGTCAATAAATTTTGATAGATATCTTTTTCTCTCGTGACCTGCAGAGATCGTGAGTTCGACTCTTGCGCCGTTGGAAGATTCACCAATTTCAATCGCTTGAGCTAGCGCTGTGCCTTTCTCTCGATCTTTCTGATTCAGAAAACGTGGATCGATAGCAAACGTAATATTTCTCGTCGCCGCGCGTTGCTTAAATCTGCGCTCCGCATCTTCGTCGTATTTTGGACGAAATTCATAGACATAAATTTCATCATCTGCGAAGCAGTTGAAGTATTCCTGAATCGATCCAACTCTGGCTCCGTAGTGGTTGTACTGGAGGACTGCATGCTTCGTTTTCGGGTCATACAGCATCGCGGTTTCTTCAGAAAATACTTCGTTCTCCTCAAAGTCGAATCCGCGAACAGGAGTTGCCTTCGAGGCGGCACCCGGGCCGTGTTCCTCGCGGAACTTCACGAAATCAACAAGCCAAAAGCCGTCTTTTTTACGTATGTCTTCAACTCGATAATCGTTGCTACCAACGCTTCGCACCCGATCTGGGAGGCTGCACGCAGAAATCTCCTGCAATAGAACTTCCAGAGGTTCACAGCTCTCTACTGGGGACACGCCAAATGCGTGTACCTTCATTTTTTCTCGCATTAGGTCTCTGTTCCTCGATTATTTTGACGGCTAACGCCTATTCGGCATCATGATTGAATAATGCGTTATTGCCTCATGACGCATAATCACGCCGAGATGGCCCGTGGTGTCCGCTTTCATGTGTCAATTCCGTTATTAGGCGTCAGGTTCATCCGGTGGCTTGTCATGCAGACTCGACCAAAGATGTTGCTGACGGAAGTTCAGCATCAGCTACGTGTCAAACATTACAGTATCCGTACGGAGCAGTCGTATCTGAGCTGGATACGGCGCTTCATTCGATTTCACGGGCGGCGGCATCCAAGGGAGATGGGCCGCCCGGAACATAGGAACATAGTGAACCGTACCGACTTTCCCAGACACGAAAACCAACCGACTCCACCCAGATGCATAGGCTGCTCGAATCGCATCGTTCTGCTGAGATGAGATCAATATGACGCGGTTATCGTGCTGTCTACGACCGCAGCACCGGCAGATAGCGTTGAGCTTTGGACATCGAGTGGACTCCCTGGTCGGTCACGGATTGCCTGCCCTGCTCAGGAACGGGCAAGGCGGCTGGATTTCCCCTCATCCAACGCCTGCGGATCGTCGTATCGCACGTCAGTCACTTCGAATTCAGCAGGCCCGGCGGGCAGCTGAACCACGGTGATATCGCCGCTGGCCTTGCCACGCACCGCCCGGGCCATCGGGGAGTCCACGCTAATCCAGCGCCGGTCGGAATCGATCTCGTCGGTCCCCACTATGCGATACCCGTGCTCGTCACCGGCTTCGTCCGCGACCGTGAACCAGGCCCCGAAGAACACGCGGCTGCGGTCGTCTGGCAGACGGTCGACCATCTTGAGTTCATCCAGGCGCTTGGTCAGGTAGCGCACGCGCCGATCGATCTCGCGCAGTTCCTTCTTGCGATAGATGTATTCGGCGTTCTCGGAGCGGTCACCCTCGGCCGCGGCCGCGGACAAGGCGCGGACGACCTCGGGCCGGCGACGGCGCCAGAGGTGGTCGAGCTCGTCACGCAGCCGCGCGTGACCCTGGGGGGTGATGTAGGGACTGGCCAAGGCAGCGGGAGTCTTAGTGGCCCAGCTTGCCGCCCATCGTGCCCGGCAAGGAGCCGGGCGGCGGCGGCAGATCGTCCGGCACGAAGAAATCAGGCGCGAGCTCGGTTTCGTCGGGGTTCACCTGGTACTGGCTGAAATCGCGGACACCGGCGTCGTAGAGCACGATGTCGTCCATGCAATGCTGGCCGGTGAACTCGCGCGACGGCTTGGTCAGGATGACATGAGCGGCATCCGCCATGATCTCCGGCGTGCGGCTCTTCGCCACCAGCATGTCGCCGCCCAGCAGGTTTGCCACGGCAGCCGTCGCGATCGCGGTACGCGGCCAAAGCGTGTTGAACGCGATGCCGTCGCGCTTGAACTCCTCCGCCATTGCCATGGCGTAGATGCTCATCGTGTACTTCGCCAGCGAATACGCGGGATGCGGCGCAAACCATTTCGGGTCCATGTCCAGCGGCGGCGACAGATTCAGCACATGCGGATTGGCTGCTTTTTTCAGATGCGGGATGCAGCAGCGGCTCACCAGGTAGGTGCCGCGACCGTTGATCTGGTGCATCAGGTCGTAGCGCTTCATCGGCGTATCCAGCGTGCCGGTCAGCATGATGGCGCTGGCGTTGTTCACACAGATGTCGATGCCGCCGAAGGTCTCGACCGTCTGGTCCACGGCGGCCTGTACGGCATCTTCATCGCGAATATCGCAGACCACCGGCAGCGCCTTGCCGCCTGCCGCCTCGATCTCTTCAGCAGCCGTGTGAATCGTGCCGGGCAGCTTTGGATGCGGCTTGTCGGTTTTCGCCGCAATAGCGACGTTGGCGCCGTCTTTCGCCGCCCGCAGTGCAATCGCCAGCCCGATGCCACGCGATGCGCCGGATACGAATAAAGTCTTCCCTGCCAGGGAACCGGATGTCTCGGCCATGAGGTCTCCTACACCAACTCTTGAGTGAATGCGGCTAGAGTAACGCAGCCGGTCGGTGAGGCACCTACCCGGCGCCGGTCGCTCGATGCGGCCGGCGCGGAACTTTCCGGCGGCTTGAAAATCCACAACACAGCCCCCAACAGCGCGACATCGTGATTCGGGCGCGAAACCCGACGCGACGGCTTGTTGCTGCCACGCGCAGACAAGCGGGGCCACTTTCAACACCAAGAAGAGTGAGACAGGGATGCTGAATGTTCAGTCACTGAGCCGGCGCTTCGGGGCGCTGGTGGCGGTCGATCAGCTGTCGTTCGAGGTCGGACCGGGCGAAGTGCTCGGGTTTCTCGGCCCTAACGGCGCGGGCAAATCGACCACGATGAAAATGATCACCGGGTTTTTAACCCCTTCCTCCGGAACCGCGAGCATCTGCGGTCACGACATTCAAACCGATACCGTCGCCGCCAAGCGCGCGCTGGGTTATCTGCCCGAGGGCGCTCCCGCCTACGGCGACATGACCGTGACCCAGTTCCTGCGGTTCATCGCCAGGATTCGCGAGATCCCCGCGGCGCAGATCAGCCAGCGGATCGACGCCGTGATCGACACGATCCAGTTGCAGGCGGTGGTCGACCGGCCGATCGACGCCTTGTCCAAGGGCTACAAGCGACGTGTCGGACTCGCTCAGGCGATTCTTCACGACCCGCAGGTGCTGATTCTCGACGAACCCACCGATGGCCTGGACCCCAATCAGAAGCACGAGGTTCGCAAGCTGATTCAGAGCATGGCGAAGGACAAGGTCATCGTCGTGTCGACACACATCCTGGAGGAAGTGCCGGCCGTTTGTACCCGCGCGATGCTGATCGCCAAGGGGCGGGCGCTATTCGATGGCACGCCGGAGGAGCTGAGCGCCCGGTCGCGCTACCACCAGGCGGTGACCGTACACCTGGACGCTGTCGATGAAGCCGCCAGCGCGCTGCAGTCGCTGGACGGCGTCGATACGGTCGAGAAGACCACGCGCGGCGTCACCGTGTTCCCGCAATCCGGGGTTAGCCTGATCGCACCGGTCAACCAGATGGCTCGCGAAAAAGGCTGGCAGACCCACTCGATCTTTCAGGAGCCGGGCCGTCTGGACGACGTGTTCCGCACGCTCACGGAGGCCGCGTAATGAACCACGTCAAGACCTTGTTCCAACGTGAACTCGCCGCTTATTTCGCGACGCCACTGGCCGTCGTGTTCATTGTGATCTACCTCGCGCTAACCGGCGTGTTCACGTTCTATCTGGGTAATTTCTACGAGCGCGGCCAGGCCGACCTGCAACCGTTTTTCACGTTCCATCCATGGCTTTACCTGCTGCTGGTACCGGCGATTGCGATGCGCCTCTGGGCGGAGGAACGCAAGTCCGGAACCATCGAGCTGTTGCTGACCTTGCCGGTGACCATGTGGCAGGCGGTGCTGGGCAAGTTCCTGGCCGCCTGGGTCTTTCTCGGCATCGCCCTGGCCCTGACGTTCCCGATGTGGCTGACGGTCGCCTATCTCGGTGCACCCGACCACGGCGTCATTGTCGCCAGCTACATCGGCAGCTGGCTGATGGCGGGGGCCTATCTGTCGGTGGGCGCCTGCATCTCCGCGCTGACCAAGAACCAGGTCATCGCCTTCGTCGCGACGCTGGTCGTCTGCCTGCTGTTCACGCTGGCCGGCTTTCCGCTGGTGCTCGATGCCTTCTCCGGCTGGGCGCCCGTGGGTTTGGTGGAGCTGGTGTCCTCGCTGTCCTTCCTGTCGCATTTCCAGGCGATTAGCAAGGGCGTGCTGGCTGCCAACGACCTCGTCTACTTCATCGTCGTCATCACCGCCTGGCTGGTTGCCGGCGCGATGCTGATCGACCTCAAGAAAGCGGAATAACATGAACCAGACCAAACTCTTCTCGCGATGGGGTCTGGCGCTGGTCGCGGTGATCGCCCTTGCCGTCATCGCCCTGGCCAACACGCTGCTCTCCGGCGCCCGCGTGGACCTCACGAAAAACAATCTCTACACCCTGTCCGACGGCGCGAAAAACATTCTTCGCGACCTGGATGAACCGATTAACCTGTACTTCTTCTACTCGCGCGAGGCGGCCAGCGATGTGCCGACGATCAGCACCTACGCGGCGCGGGTGCGGGAGATGCTGCGGGCGATGGAAGACATCGGCGGCGATCAGGTTCGTCTGACCGAAATCGACCCGGAGCCGTTCTCCGAATCCGAAGACCGCGCCGCGGAATTCGGCTTGCAGGGCGTGCCGCTGGATGCTGGCGAGACGCTCTACTTTGGGCTGGCCGGAACGAATTCCGTGGATGAGGTGCAGACCATCCCGTTCTTCCAGCTCAATCAGGAATCGCTGCTGGAATACGATCTGGCCAAGCTGATCTACCAGCTGTCGCAGCAGTTCAAGCCGACGCTAGGCCTGATCAGCGGCCTGGACATGGGCGGAGGGTTTGACCCGCAGACCATGCAACCTGGCCGGGAGTGGATGATCCTGGATCAACTGCGGCAGTTCTTTGATCTGCGCGATATCGAGCCGGACGCCGAGTCGATTCCCGAGGATGTGGAATCGCTGATGATCGTCCACCCGGCCGGCTTGTCCGAAGCGTTGCTCTACGCCATCGACCAGTTCGTGCTGGATGGGGGCGGTACGCTGGTCTTCGTTGATCCCTTCGCCGAAACCGCCGCCCAGGGGTCGATGGGCATGGCCGATGATCCCAAGCCGACGAGTTCAGACCTCGCCAGTCTGCTCGGCGCCTGGGGCGTGACCATGGATGCGCAGCAGATTGTGGTCGACGGCGCGAACGCGCTGGCCGTGCAATCGCGCGGCGGCGCGCCGTCTTACCACCTGGGCCTGATCGGCCTGGGTGGCGACATGCTGAGTCAGGACGACGTGATCACCCAGGGGCTGGACGCGGTGAACTTCGGCTATGCCGGCGCACTGACCACGGCGCCGGACGCATCGCTGGAGATCACCCCGATCATCCAGTCCAGCGCCCAGTCCGCCTTGATTCCGGCATTCCGAATCCAGCCGGGTATGGACCCGAACAATCTCCGGCGCGGGTTCTCGCCGACCGGCGATCGCTATGCCCTCGCGGTACGCCTGCGGGGCAATGCGCCGTCTGCCTACGGCGAAACACCACCCGAGGCGATGGAAAACCCGGATCACCTAAGCGAATCTGCCGAGCCGATCAACCTGGTCGTGGTGGCCGATACCGACCTGTTGCGAGACAACCTCTGGGTGCAGGTGCAAAGCTTCTTCGGCCAGACGATGGCAACGCCCTTTGCCAGCAATGGCGATCTGGCGATCAATGCCGTGGACAATCTGCTGGGGTCGTCCGACCTGATCGGCATCCGCGCCCGCGCCAGTTTTTCGCGCCCCTTCGAGGTCGTCGAACAACTCAAGCGCCAGGCAGAAGGCCGCTACCTGGATACCGAGCAGGAACTGCAGGCCGCGTTACGTGAGACCGAACGCAAGATCACCGAACTGCAAAGCCAGGGGACCGAAGGCGATGCCTTCATTCTCACGCCCGAGCAACAGGACGCGATCGAGCAGTTCCGCGAGGAGAAGCTGCGGATTCGCCGGCAGCTCCGTGATGTCCAGCACGAGCTGAACAAGGACATCGAACGCCTCGGCACGACCCTGAAATTCATCAACATCGGCCTGGTGCCGTTGTTGCTCGCCCTCGGCGCGCTGGTCATCGGCTGGCGTCGCGCCCATCGGAGAGCCCCATGAAATCGCAAACGTTTTTTGCCGGATTGGCGCTGGCCGCCATATTGGTCCTCGCCGCCGTCGCCCTCGGCGACCGCCACCCCGGCGAGGTCAACGACGGCCAACCGCTGCTGCCGACGCTGGCCGAGCAGCTGAACGATGTCAGCCGAATCCGCATCCAGGGTGATGCCGATCAGACCGTCACGCTCGTGCGAGAACAGGAACGCTGGCGCGTCGGCGAACGTGACTATCCCGCGGACATCGGCAATATCCGTGAGCTGCTGATCAGCTTGTCCGAAGCCTCGACACTGGAGGAAAAGACCAGCAACCCGACGCTCTACGAACGACTCGGCGTGCAGGATCACGGCACCGGCGAGACCGCCAACAAGCAGATCCTGATCTGGGCCGGCGACCAGCAACTGGCCGGCATCCTGCTCGGCAAGAACGCCAGCCAGCCGCGCGGCACTTATGTACGGCTGGTGGGCGGCGACACCAGCGCGCTGGCCGATCGCGTACTGGTCGCCAGCGCCGACATCACGCAATGGCTGGACAAGAGCTTGATCAACGTGGCGCCGGGGGATATCGAAGCCGTGCAGGCCACGCCGGCGGATGGAACGCCATACTCGCTACGGCGCGATGGCGAGGACCTGGGCCTGGAAGACCTGACAGACGACGAAGCGGAAAAAGCGGCAACAGTGGCGCGTGTCGGCCGCGTGTTGCAGAACCTGCGGCTGGAAGACGTGCTCGCAAATGATGCTGAGGAGAATGCCCAGGTACCGGCCGATGGCTGGTCGCAACAGGTGTTTACGCTCGGTGACGGCAGCACGGTCACCGTGCAAACGGCCGAGGCCGGCGACGATAGATTGCTGCGTCTGGATATCGCAGCCGCCGACGAGGCAGATTCCGAACTGACCCGTGCGGCGCAGCGTACGTCTGGCCGGATCTTCACGATCCAGGGTTACAAGTTCAACGACACGAGCTTGTCGCGCGACGATCTGGTGGAGTCGACCCGCGACGACGACAGCTAATTGTTTGTAACGCACATAAAAAAGCCGGGGCTCTTGCCCCGGCTTTTTTTGGCGTTGGATTGACGCCCTAGCTGTTGTTGATGGTAATCAACGGACCGGAGACCGGCAGACCCGCCACTTGGGCGGCGCTACCGGTATCGTCACCCGTCGCCGCGACGCTGGTCAGCGTCATCCGGTAGGTGATCGTCGCCGGGTCGCCATCATCGCCGCCGGAGAACGAACTGCTACCACCACAGGCGGTCAGCGAGGCCACACCGGCAACCACCGCGACAAGCAGCAGCTTGCGACGTGACAAACCGGCCGCCCCGGCCAGACCGATCAGCATCAAACCGCTGCCCGCAAACATCTGCATGCCAAGAACCGAAGCCGTTGTCGTACCGAAATCGACGGTGACGATCAGGCTCTCGGCCGCGGCCGAATCCAGCGTTCTGGCGGCATCGAAGCTGGCCGTGAATGTGCCGGCGCTTGCGTTGAAGCTCACGCTGCCCGCGATGGCGACCTCGCCGTCATCCACTGCACCGTTGGCATTGGCGTCGAGCACGATGGCTGCACTGGCGACATCATCAAAGTCGCCCGTACCCCCTAGTGATCCCGCGAAGCCGGTGTAGCTCACAGATTCGTCCGACTCATTGCTCAGCGTGTAGCCCAGCGCGACGACGCCAGTTGCATCGGGCGCAACCGAAACGTCGGTCGTGGCGGTGGCCGTCACCGACATCACTGGCGCGTTGTTCAACTCAAAAGCACCGATGTCGCAATCAGCGGTTCCGTCGTTGTCGCCGTCGAACGGCCGAACGTCCTGGATGCCGCGCTGATCGAAGTTACCGATTTCGGAGCCTGCACAAACGCTACCCAATGCTGCGTCCACGGCGGGGCTGCCCGCCTGCAACGCCACAGTCATGGTGGGGCCACCATTGGCCTGCAAGCCATTCGCGTCGAGCAGCGGGTCTTCACCCACCACATTGCTGGATCCGCTCAACGTGGCATCGGAGTCGTCTTCGACCAGGTTGTAGCCAGTTCCGCCCAGGCTGCCGAATACATCCGGGCCGGCCGTCGTGGCCACGTTGTCGCCGATGAGCGTATTCACCGCGGTGGTGATGGCCGTATCGCTGACGAAGACGCCACCGCCGCTGTCCCCCGCCGTGTTGGAGGCGATGGTCACGTTGATCAGATTCGTCGTCGCCGCCGGCTGGGAGAACACGCCCCCACCATGGGTGGCAGTGGCGGCATTGCCGAAGACGGTCGAGTTGTACACGTTCAAGGTCGAGTTCTGGAAATTCCAGAGACCGCCGCCTTCGTTGGCCGCCGTATTGTTCGAGACCTGAGAACGATCGACCGTCACCGCGCTGGCCATGCCCGTGACATGCAGGCCACCGCCATTGCCTGGCGTCGGTCCCACCACGTTGGCATCCATCGTGACGTTGAAGAGATCCACCGTGGTCGAGCCGCTGGTGGAGTTGTCCTCAATGGCACCGCCGGCGCGAACCGCGGTATTGCCCGAGAACTGCGTGCCAGACACGGCCAGCTGGCCGCCGCTATTGAGAATCCCACCGCCGGAACCACCGGTTTCGCCGGTCGCGGCGTTGTTCATGATGGTGGCATTGGCCACAGCCATCACGCCGCCCTTGTTGAACAAGGCACCGCCGCCGACCGGGTTCTCGCTGTCGCTACCCAATGCGGTGTTGGCGTCGAACGTCGTGCCCGAGACGCCCAGGGTGCTGGGTGCCGCGTTGTTCCACAAACCACCACCCTCGCGGGCAGCAAAGTTACCCGAGACGGTACCGGAGTTGACCAGCACGTAACCGGGCCCACTCACATGCAGACCGCCGCCGTTACCGGGATTGGCATCGGCCGATGGGGCCCCTGCCGCATCCGTCCCTGCGCCGTTGCCATCCAGCGTGACATTGGTCAGCAAGATGGACGGCATCTGTGCAGAGGGCGTGGAGTTGGTGATCTTGTCCTCAATCCCGCCGCCCGCACGATTCGCCAGGTTGCCGGTGATCGTTGCGCCCACGGCGATAATGCGGCCGTCATCGTTGAAGATGCCCCCGCCAGAACCAGAAACGCCCAACGCGGTGTTACCGGTGATGGACGTGTCCAGATCCAGCGTAATCACGCCGCCCTTGTTGAACAGGGCGCCACCGCCATTGTCGGCGTCGTCGCCGTTGGCCGCATTCGCGTCAAAGCTGACGCCGCTCAGCGCCATCGACCCGGAACCGTTCCAGAAGCCGCCACCTTCGGCGAAGGCCGTGTTGCCCGACACCGTTCCGCCGTCGGCGGTGAAGGTGCCGTTGCCCGTGATGTGCACAGCGCCGCCGTTACCAGCCGTGATCGTTCCGGCATCATCGATGCCCGACACCGAGTTTCCGGTGAAATCAGTGGCCTGAAGAATGACGGTCGTTGGCGTATCCGCGGCATTGTCTTCGATGCCGCCGCCCGCTCGATTGGCGGTGTTGTTGCTAATCGTGCTGTTGGTGACCGTTAACGTACCGCCGTTGTTGAAGATCGCACCACCGGAGCCGGCAGCACCGGAAGCTGCGTTGCCATCCAGCGTTGCACCATCAACCGACAGGGTGCCGCCATTGTTGAACAGGGCCCCACCGCCGTTGTCGGCGGCGGATCCGAGTGCTTCGTTGCCACTGAAGCTGGCCGCGCCCGTAATGGTCATGGCGCCGGCACTGTTCCAAAGCGCACCGCCCTCGCTACCGGCCGTGTTGTTGTCGTAGGTCCCGCCACTGAGCGTCGCGGCGCCGCTACCTGAAATATGCAACGCGCCACCGTTTCCTGGCATTGGGGCCACATGCGAGTTGCCCGACATGGTCACGTCGGTGAAGCTGCTGGAGGAACTGCCGCCGAGTTCCACGGCGCCACCTGCGCGATTGGCCGTGTTGTTCTCGAAGCTGGTGTCCGAGACGGTCAGCATGCCGTTGGACAACAAGGCACCGCCACTACCGGCCATTCCGCTGGCGGCGTTGCCAGAGAATGTACCGCCGCTAATCGTCAAACTGCCGTCGTTGAACACGGCGCCGCCCATGCCGGCATCGCCACCGGTCGTGACACTGTCGGTCACATCGACATCGGTCAACGTCACGGTGCTACCTGCGGCGATCTGCAGGGCGGCACCCGAGGCCGCAAGCGCCTCGGTGAGCATCAGATCGGTGAAGCTGACTGCCGTGGTTTCGCCAGCACCAGCCGACGCATCGACAACGAAGAGCTGGGCGGCGTCACCGCCGGTGATCGTGGTCGTTGTGCCAGAAAGAATATCCGCGTTGCCAGTAATGCTGACATCGTCCGAGATCTGCAGCGGCGACAACAGGGTGATCGAATCGATCCCACCGCCGGTGATCGGGTTGCCCGCGTCGAAACTGATGGTGTCGCCGTCGGGCTCACCAGCAGGCGCGTCACCGACCGCTGTGTCGGTGTTCGCGGCCATGATGGCCTCGCGCAGTGAGATCAGTCCGTCGGTGTCATCGATACCATCGGCATCGGTATCGACGACGTAATCTGTCGCCATCGCCGCACCGAAGGGCAACAGCAGTCCTAGCCCGGCCACTGCCAATACCTTGGCAGTCCGCGCATGAGTTGACGTCTTCAACATGTGGTTACTCTCCTTAAATTCATCAACGGATTTCATGGGACCGGCACGTCCCGCTCACGCCGGTCTGATCCTCGAATCCCCAGTTGCCCAAGCATTGATGGTTGGGTTAACGCCCCTCCCGTGGGAAATTCAACCCTACCAGCTTTCGTTCGTCTGTCACGTGCATAAGGCCAGATGGATTCATTCGAGCGATCAACGCGTTCGGATTCGAATCTGTGGAGAGTCCCCGAGCGAGCGCATGTCACCTCCGCCGCTCGTACACTCTCGCCATGGATGCACAAGCCCGAACCCTCAGCCTGTTGGAATCGATGTGCGCGACCATGCCGGCGCTAAAGGCGGTAGGCGTGGAATGCGTGGCGCTGTCGCCAGACGAGGTGCTGCTCGTGGCGCCTCTGGAGCGGAACCAGAACGACAAGGCCACGGCCTTCGCGGGGAGCCTGAACGGCCTGGGCCTGCTCGCGGGCTGGATGCTGACGCAGCGGCTCGCCTTTGAGTTCGACGCCACGGCACAGTGCGCCGTCTACGATGCCCACACCCGTTTTCGTCAACCGGTCCGGTCTACGCTGCGGGCGCGATGCCGTAGCGACACCGCGGCGCGGGCCGAGGTGCTGGGCAGCCTCGAGGCGACCGGGCGCGCGCGCTGGCCGCTGGACATCGACGTCGGCGGCCGCGATCTAGACGATGCCGTTCGCTTGCGAGCGAGCTATGCGATTTGGGTGGATGCTGACGCTGATCGCCGTCAAGCCAATTAGCGAAACACCACGGTCCGGGCGCCGGACACGATGACCCGGTCCTCCAGATGCCAGTGAACCGCTCGAGCAAGCACACGGCGCTCGATGTCGCGCCCCATGGCCCGCAGTGCATTTACATCATCGCGGTGGGTAACACGACTGACATCCTGTTCGATGATCGGGCCCTGATCCAGCTCCGATGTCACGTAATGCGCGGTAGCACCGATGAGCTTGACACCGCGCTCATAGGCCTGCCGGTACGGATCGGCGCCCACGAAGGCAGGGAGAAAACTATGGTGGATGTTAATGATGCGTTGCGGAAACCGGTCCACGAACGCCGGAGAGAGAATCTGCATGTAGCGCGCCAGCACGATCAGATCGGTGTCCTGGCCGATAATCTCCAACGCTGCCTGCTCGGCGTCAGCCCTGGAGTCCGGTGTGACCGGGATGTGCCGAAACGGCACGCCAAAGCGCTCTGCGTGAACGGCTGTGGCGGCATGGTTCGAGATCACCGCGGTGATCTCGGCAGCCAGATCGCCCCGAGCATGGCGCCATAACAACTCCTGCAAGGTGTGTTCGGTGCGGGAGGCAAAAATCACCATCCGCTTTTTCACCCCGGCATCGACCATCGACCAATGCATGTCGAAGGGATCACCCACCTGGGCCGCGAAGGCCGTGCGCAGCGCCGCGTTGGGCGGTTCGAGGTCCGGTAGCTGAAACTCCGCACGCATGTAGAACAACCCACCCGTCATCTCGGTGGAATGCTGGTCCAGATGCGTCACATTGGCGTCGTGCTCAAAGAGAAAACGCGTCACCGCAGCGACGATGCCGGGCTGGTCAGCACATTGGATCAACAACCGGGCGGAACATGACATTGAGCAAACCTCTGGAAATCCGGCTACTTCATGCGACCGGACCGTGAATGACGGGGTGACCCAGTCAGGTCACTGCGATCTCGAACCCCTGCCGCCGGAGATCGAATCAACCTTTGGAGTCGGCTGACAGCCGCGTATCCCGAATCAGCCCTTCTTGCGCCACCGTGGCCACGAGGGTGCCGGCGCGATTGAAGATCAGGCCGCGGGCAATGCCCCGCCCGCCCTGCGCGCTGGGGCTGTCCGTGTGATAGAGCAGCCAGTCGTCAGCACGCAATGGCCGATGAAACCACAGCGCGTGGTCCAGGCTGGCGACGATCATGTCGGCCTGCAAGAAATTGCGACCATGCGGTCGCGTGCTGGTCCCCAACAGGTTGTAATCGCTGGCATAGGCGAGCACACAACGGTGCAGCATCGGATCATCGGGTAGCGTGCCGGATGCCCGGAACCACACCGATTGATTCGGTGGCTGCTTCTCCGGACGGAACGGATTCGTCGGATGCACGGGTCGGAATTCGAATGCACTGGGCCGAGTCAGCAGCGCCCGGTGTTTTTCCGGTGCGTCGTCGATCCATTGGGCGCCGAGGGTTTGCTGATCGACCAGTTCCTCCGGCGACGGCACATCCGGCATTTCCGCCTGATGCTCGAAGCCGATCTCGTCGATGTGAAACGCGGCCATCATCGAAAAGATCTGATGGCCATGCTGAATCGCCTTCACCCGACGCCAGCTGAACGATCCGCCATCGCGTGATCGCTCCACGTCGTAGACGATCGGCGCTTCCATGTCGCCAGGGCGCAGAAAATAGGCATGCAGGGAGTTCGGCGGACGGTCGGCGTCCACGGTGCGCGTGGCCGCCACGAGCGCCTGCCCCAGCACCTGCCCGCCGAAAACACTGCGGCCGCCGAGATCACGAGACTCGCCCCGGAACAGATTGTCTTCCAGGTATTCGAGATCCAGAAGGTTGAGAAAATCTTGCAATACGGTAGTCATGGCGCGGAATTGTAGCCGCTCCGCGGCCGCATGGGCCTGTCAGCGCTGCAGCAGTTGAACCACCGCGTCCGCAAATGCGGCCGGCTGTTCCTCCTGCACGAAATGCCCGGCATCGAGCCGGGTGATGTGAATGTCACGAAAGCAGGCCTCCAGACCATCGAGGTAATCCGGCGTAATGACGACATCGTGCTCCCCATAGATATAGGCAGCCGGCATGTCGAACCGGCGCCCGGCTAGGCTGGCCCATCGCCGGATATCACTCCGATAGCTCCGATACAGATTCGCGGCCGTGGTCGGCGTGCCAGGTATTGCGTAGCAACGCACGTACTCCTGGACCTGCGCCTCCGGGAACGGGCGGTCGCCGCTCATGCGCAGGAATGTTTCAAGAAACGCCCGCTCGCGACCGGGGATAAGCGCCTCAGGCAGTCCTGTATTGAGAAAATGTTGATACCAGACATACCGATTCGGCTTGCCCGCAATGCGCCGGTTAACGTCAAGATTGTTGATCACGGCGATATTCGACACGCCCAGATGCGTCACGCGCATGGGCTCGGCCAGCGCGATTTCCTGCGCGACGATGCCGCCCCAATCGTGACCGACCAGTGCGAAGTGATCGATGCCCAAGGCCTGGACCACGGCGAGTACATCCTGGGCCAGGGCTTGCTTGCCGTAGGCGTCACGCTCCGCCGTGCGGGGCGAGTCACCCAAGCCGCGCAGATCGGGCGCGATCACGTCGAGCTCGGCCGGAAGATGCGCCAGCAGCGTAGTCCAGGTCGCACTGCTCTCCGGCCAGCCATGAATGAGTACCAGGGGGCGCCCGTCACCCTGCCGGCGCCGCAGCGCGAAGTCACCGCGATTCGTGTGAACCCGATCAATGGGCCATTGCTTCATGATTGACGACCGTCCTTGGGATGTTCCTCCGCGAACAACTTTTCCAACTCGCTCGCCGAGCGTTGTGCCAGTTCGATCATCTTGTCGAGATCGTCATGCGAGCCGAAGGCCTCGAACAGGCGCTCTTCATCCTTGGCCGCAAAGGTCTCGGTCGTGAAACGGGCCTGACCTTCGGAGAAGCCCAAGCCTCGCAGCACATTCCCCGCGGCTCGCAGGCTGGAATCGAAGGTGTCACGCACGACATCGCGAATCCCCAGCTCCATGAGCTTGTAGGCATGCTGCCGGTTGCGAGCGCGCGCGATGATGCGCAGTTCCGGCGCCAGTTCCCGGACCGCCCGCGCGATGCGTAGCGAGGCCGCCTCGTCCTGCACGGCGAGTACGAACAACTCGGCCTGCTCCACGCCGGCCGCCCGCAACAGCTCCGAACGAGACGCGTCACCGTAGTAGGTGCGGTTACCGAAGCGGCGGACAAAATCGACCTGGTCCGAATCCAGTTCCAGCGCTGTGAACGCGATACCGCGGGCGCGCAACACACGGCCGATGATCTGCCCGAAGCGACCGAAACCGGCGACGATGACCCTGTGGTGCGAAGACTCGATGTGATCAAAGGGCTTGCGCGTGTGCGGAAACCAGCGCAGCCACCAATGATCGTTGATCAAGAACAACAGGGGCGTCAGGCCCATGGACAGCGTCACGGCCACGATGAGCTGACTCATCACCTGCGCGTCCAGCAGGGCCACATCGGCCATCACGGCAAACAGCACGAAGGCGAATTCGCCTCCCTGCGACAGCGCGATGGCCAAATTGCGCGCGCTGCTGCGATCCAGGCCCGCCAGACGACCGACCGTCCACAGCACGCCGGCCTTGATTAGCACCAGCCCGATGGCAATGGAGAGTATCGGCGCGGGTTCGTCGACCAGCAGGCGCAGATCCACGCCCATACCGACCGAGATGAAGAACAAACCGAGCAGCAGCCCCTTGAACGGCTCGATGTCGGCCTCCAGGGCATGGCGGTATTCGGAGTCTGCCAACAACACGCCCGCCAGGAACGCACCAAGGGCCATGGACAGACCCGCCCACTCCATCGCCAGGGCCGTTCCGCTGACCACCAGCAACGCCATGGCCGTGAAGATCTCGTTGGTGCGCGACGCCGAGACCATTCTCAGTACCGGCCGCAGCAACGTCCGCCCGCCGACGATCACGGCGACAATCACCGCCACCGTCTTGATCAGATCAAGCGGATCGAAGGCTTCGCCACCGCCCGGCGCCAACACCGGAATCAACGCCAGCAACGGGATGACGGCCAGATCCTGCATCAGCAGAATCGCGAAAGCGGCGCGGCCATGATGAGTCGTCAGCTCTTCGCGTTCCGCCAATGCCTGCAACGCAAATGCGGTGGACGACAAGGCCAGCACAATACCGATCAATACCGCAGGCATCGGCGATAGGCCGGCGAAATAGGCGATGGCCGCGATGGGTATCGCCGACAGGCCGATCTGCGCGGTCCCGTTCACGAAAATGGGCCGCCGCAGCGCCCACAGACGGCTGGGCTGAAGCTCCAGGCCGATAATGAACAACAGCAGCACCACACCGAACTCGGCAAGGTGCATCACCTCGTGAACATCTCCGACCAGGCCCAGACCGGCCGGACCGATCGCGACGCCCGCGGCCAGATAACCGATTACCGCACCCAGCCCCAACCAACGCGCCAGCGGCACAGCGACCACGGCCGCTGCGAGAAAGATCACCGCCTCGTGCAAAAGGCTCACGGCAGAATGTCCACCGGCGTGCCGACGGGTACTCGGGCCCACAGCGCCTCGATCTGCTCGTCGGTGACAGCGATGCAGCCATCGGTCCAGTCAAACAGCGGATGAAGTTGCTCGGCGCGCTCGTTCGGACCGACGCCATGGATCATGATCCGTCCGCCGGGCGGCACTCCGCGCGCATCCGCGAGCATTTGATCGGACAAGGAGGGATAGGAAACCTGCAAGGCCCGGTGGAAGCGGCTATTGCGCAGGCGACTGAGAATGAAATAACGCCCTTCCGGCGTCTTGCCGTCGCCTTGCTCCCGCTTCGGTCCGATGGGGTTACGTCCCAGCGCCACCGGAAATTCCAGCAGCGGCACGTCACCCTCGAATAGCGTGAGCGTGCGTGCGGTCTTGTCGATCTGTATCCAGGTCTGTCCTGCGGCATCGACAGGGGGTGAGACGCCGGCCAACAACACGGCGAGCAAAAGAGTTCGGAATGTGGCGGACAAAGACATGAGAGCATTATCACATCGAAATCACCCGCCAGACTGTCGTGCAAGCACTGATCCGACCCATCCAGCCTGCAGACGACCTTTCCCTGGCTAAGGTCATTCACGACGCACTGGCCGAATTCGACGCAGGCGGCGACGGCTTTGCCGGACAGGATACAGAGATGCAGGCACTGAGCAGCGCCTATGACCGCCCACGGCACGCCTACTTCGTGGCGCACTGCAACCAGCAGGTGCTTGGCGGCGCGGGAATCGCGCCGTTAACGGGCGGCGGGTTTGCAACCGCCGAACTGAGAAAGATGTATCTGGCCCGCCCGGCTCGCGGATACGGATTGGGCCACCAACTCCTGACCACCACGATCGCGGCAGCGTGGGACCACGGATTTCAACGTATCTATCTGGAGACGCTAACCCAGATGGACGCGGCCCGGGCGCTTTACGAGCGGGCCGGC
Source organism: Abyssibacter sp. (assembly GCF_964229365.1). Classification (NCBI taxonomy): domain Bacteria; kingdom Pseudomonadati; phylum Pseudomonadota; class Gammaproteobacteria; order Chromatiales; family Oceanococcaceae; genus Abyssibacter; species Abyssibacter sp. Next base: position 18,009 of record NZ_CAXRDQ010000006.1, read on the forward strand.
TTCCTGCGCCTGGACGCGCCGCTTGGCGACACCGGTCACCACGGCTGCAACTGCTGGTATCTGCTGGAGCGCCTGCGCTAGCGTTACCGCTCCCAACGCACCAGACGACGGGTCGTGACCACGCCGCCGCGGCGCCGAGCGTCGAAGATGGGCATGCCGATCTCTGGCGAAAAATGCGCCTCGCGGCGGTGCTCGACGCCATCGGGATCAACTTCCAGGATCTGAATCACCCAGACCGGCTCGGTCAGGCTAACCGACGGATAATTCGCCGGGTCGACCTTGCGATCAACTCGCATGTCATAGGCGAATTCCAGCGTTTGTGCCTCGGCACGCTCGCCGTCACGCTCCACCTGATAGTGGCGTGTCACCTCGAACATCAGGCGATTCTCAACCGCGAGCGGAAACAGCTGGCCAAGCACCTGGTCGATCTGCGCGACGTAGCTACGTGTCACCGTCTCCGGCGCGGTCGCGGTCGCTGGCTCATAGGCATAGGTGAAAAACTCGAACAGGTCCGCAACTTGCAGCGATTCCTCGACCGCATGGCTGTTGGTTTCCGCGAAGGTGAACTCCGATCGCACGCGGCCCATCGACCCTTGACTGCCCTTGCGGATCATCAATTCAAACAGATGCTCCACAGGCGTTGCGCCAGGCCGCAGCTCGATGTCTTCGAGGTAGCTCAACTGGACGAATTCCGGCGCGGGCAACGGTCCGAACAAGGATTCAACCGGAAATTCATCCGACAGCAGGTCAAAGGTCGGCGCCCCTGGGAACAATGGCGGCGGTTGATCAGGGGCCGACTTGCCGCAGCCGGCCAGGAGAAGGGTAACCAATAGCCATGCCGTGCATGCGCCAGCACTTTTCATGCGTGCGTGTCCTGATTCGCGGGATTCGAAAGGCTAGCAGACACGCAACGCCGCGGATCGTCAACGCCGATACCGGGCTTGTTTTTGTGGTGTCGTCCCCGCTCCCGCAGCGCTGGTCGGGAGACCCTGAGCCACTCAGCGTTTCGCCGACAATGGGGCTACACTGCACACCGAGCATGGAGGAGCCACCGCCCTCTTGATTACGACCGACGTTCCGCTGTTTCCGCTCTCGAACCTCGTAATGCCCGGCGGGCTGACGCCGCTGCGCATCTTCGAAACGCGCTATCACGACATGGTGCGCGATTGCATGCGCAACGGAACGGGGTTTGTGATCGTGCTGCTGGCGTCGGGTCGCGAAACCGATCGCGACAACCGTCCGTTCGATGTTGGCACCTACAGCGAGATCATCGACTTCGAACCGCTGGAACACGGCTATCTGGGCATTATCTGCCGAGGGCAGCAGCGCGTTCACATCCAGGCGCCCCGGCAGACCAAGGCGGGGTTATGGGTGGGCGACACCGAGCTATACGGCGACGAACCGGCCGGTGCGGTCCCAGAATCTTACGAGCACCTGGCCGACCTCGCGATGCAGCTGATCACGGAACTCGGCCCCCCGTTCGATCTCGACACCCCGCAACCTCATAACGCGCGCTGGGTGAGCAGCCGCCTCGCGGAGTTGCTGCCCATACCCGTCGATGTGAAGCAACAGCTTCTGGAGTTGCGCGACCCCATCGCCCGTTTGCACCAGATCGCCTGTTTCGTCCAGCAGATGGTGCGAGCCGCCCGGCCGCGCTGAACGCTGCAACAAAACGGCCGGGTCGAAACCCGGCCGTCTTACTTCTCGCAGAGCGGCAACTAGGGCGAAGCCGGCTCGCCGTCGTCGATGTACTGGTAGCTGACCAGGATCTCCACGCCTTCACTGGGCACCGCGTCGCCGCGGAACACGATGGAGTTGCTACCCGACACGTATTGCCAGCCGTTGGTCGAATCCTCGGCCAGCGATACGCCGTCCACCGTCACGACAATCGTGCTGGAAATCGGCGTTTCACTGAGCTGGAACAGACTCGCCGCACCGCCCGCGTTGGTCGCGATCGCGTTCATGATCGCCGGGAACTGGGTGATGTCGTCAATGCTCGCGACTGAACCGCCCGTCGCCAACGCGAGATCGTCGTAGTCGCCAGGGCTCCCCTCATTGATGATCGAGTAGACCGGATAGCTGCGATCGATGAACAGATTGCTGTTCGGGTCGAATGTCGATCCGGCGTACCGGGAGTACTGGTCAGGTTCATCGCTGAGCATCACCACCGACATGCTGGCCCCGGTTCTTGGGTACCCGGCCAGGGTGCTGCTGCCGTCCTCGGCGTCACCCAATGCGGTGGACAGCAGTGAACGCTCGGCCCAGTAGATGCCGGATTCCGTCCCGCTGCCACCCGTACCCGGTCGCGCGTCGTCCTGGAACTGCGTGGTGTCGTTGGTGTAGCCCACACCGCGCAGGGTCTGACGATCCGTTGTGACCGTCCCGATCTGGAAGTCCAGCCCGGAGTTGGTCACGACACTGATGAAATCCGAAGCCGCCTGCGACAAGGCGTCTTGTTCGTCGCCCATGCTGCCGCTGTTGTCGATGACGAACAGGAAGTCCGCCAGGCCGCCTGCGCCGGTACCGACAAACTCGTCGGTTTGCTGCTCCCGCATGGCGTCGGCCTCACCCACGTTCGTGCCGTCCGTCACGCCGCTGGTCACGGCTTCGTACTGCTCTTTGACAGCGTCCACCACCAGCGACACCAGGACCACGACGTCATCCGGTGAGTAGAAGCAAACCGATAGCCGGAACTCGTACAGCGCGGCCAAGACCTCGTCGGGCAGGCCGTCCGGGAAGCTGCCGAGCGCACCGGGATCCACGGACAGGCCGACCAGTTCCACGAGGGCGCGGGTGAGGTCGGTCGGTGACGTGGCGTTCTCCAGCGCCATGGAGTACCGGCCCACCGCGCAGGCGCGTGTCACCGCCGTGGCGATGTTCGTCAACGTGTACTCGTTCCGCGACGAGATCGAATTTCGCAGGTTGTCCAGTTCTTCCCGCGAGTTGTTTCCAAACCCGAAATTGCGCCGCTGTGCAGCGAATCCACCCAGGTCCCGCCGCGAGCGATTGCCCATCTTCTGCTGGTTGGCCGGGATGCTGTCCGTGCCTGCGAAGAACACGACACCGTCAAAATCACCGGTGGGCTGATCCACAGGCGCTGCCAGACCATCGGGCAGGAAAATCTGATGCGACTGGGTCGACACGGTGGTCACCGGGCGAACATTCAGTTCGCTCACCGTCAGCACGATGCGCCGCACCTGCTCGACCTGCGCCGCATCGGTCACCGTCACCTGGTACACGAAGGTGTCACCGGGTTCGGCATCGGCCGGGATCGCCACCGCCAAGGTCGAGCCGACCTCCGCCAGGACCATCCCGTTGGTCACATCAAACCATTCGTAGCTCACGGCCGAACCGCCGCTGCTATCGGTCGCCGTCACTGACAGCGTCGTGCTGGAGCCGGCCGTTGGCATGCCCTGCCCCGCAACAAATGCGGAGATCAGCGGGCTGGCGGCCGCCGGCTGTGTGTTGTTGCAGCGAACCTGCCCTGAACTGGCGTCTACTTCGTCCCCGTCGAGGGTGCCGTTTCGATTGGTGTCCAGACCTGTCTGGATGATGGCGCCGCCGAACGCGCAGCGCTCGTCTTCCGGGGCGATCGTCGCCGACACCATCGTGAGTTCCTCGAAGGCGACAATATCCACTTCCGATTCACTGCAGGCACTCAGGCCTAGTGCGGCGGCTCCGATTAACAGCGCACACGCGGGGCGTGCGAAGCTTCGACTATCTCCGACCATGATGATTCTCCCTGTCTTGAGTTTGTCGTGCCAACACCGATTCCGTTGCAGCGCCATGATCTCCGCAAGAAGCGTTACGCCTCACAAGCGACTGGGCATACCGAAACCGGTGTTGATGATTGATCGATCACTTATTTATTGTTTCTAAAGCGTCTGAGGAAAGTACCCGCGATGCAAGCAGTAGCGTGATGCGGCGCACGAAATTCAACTTGTCTCCGACCGACGGTGGCGCCGACATCCATCGATTCTCCGCCATTTCCACCTTGAAGCCACGCGAGCCTTGTCGCTGCGCGGGGAAGTGCTGACCTAGTGATCGACGCCGCGCTGCTCTTTATCGTTTTGGTCGGCGCACTGGTCGTGATTGAGCCCTGGTTGCTGACGCGCCTAGCCGACCCTCACTGGGCGGCGTGGCTCACTCAACACGCACTGCTGCCGTTGGCGCGGTCTGCCTGTGTCCTGGCTTTTGTCGCGCTCGCCTATCCAACAATCTACGGATTGAACGACGCCGCTCCGCTGACCGCGGCTCTGGCACCGAGCCAATGGGCCGATCTGCTCAATCTGGGCTTTCTGATCTCCTTGTGTCTACCGCTGCTGCCGGCCATGGAACGGATCCCAGGGGCGATCTTGCCGATTCAGGGGTTTCTGGTTCTCGCGATTCTGTTTCGCTGGGCTGTGGACGTGACCGGGCCGGTGTCTCTTTGGCCTACCGCCGAGGCTTGGGCCGCCGTGGCATTGGCCGCCGCGGCTCCGCTGCTGGCCGAATGGCTGGCACCCGCGCGGCAACCGGAGCACGACAGACTGCGCGACGCCGTGCTCATCCCGCTGCAGCTTCCGCCATTGCTGCTCTACGGACAGGCCCTCGGGGCACAGCTCAACTAGCGGAACGCGCGCGCCGGGCGCTAGGGTCGGCGGCGATTTGGGGCCACATTGAGCCGCCACCGCATTGCGTGTCGATCACAAGCGCCTACAATATGAGAATCATTCCCATTTAAGGCGCGACATGATTCGCACTTCGGCATTGCTCGCGCTTGGCGCGGCACTCACGCTCACGGCCTGTTCCGGTTCGTCGGATGATGCCGGGAGCAAGGCGCCGCTCATCGTCTATTCCTCTCGCAACGAGCAGCTGATCAAACCGGTTTTCGACCGCTACACTCAAGACACCGGCCAGCCCATCCAATTCATCACCGGCAAGGAAGGTCCGCTTCTGCAGCGCATGCGCAGCGAGGGACAGGGCAGCCCCGCCGACCTGCTGATCACCGTCGACGCCGGCAATCTGTGGAAGGCCGCCAGCGATGATCTGTTGCGACCTGCCCAATCCGAGACGCTTGACGACCGCATCCCCGCGCATCTTCGGGACCCGGAGAGCCGGTGGTACGGCCTCTCAGTGCGGGCGCGCACCATCATCCACTCCACCGAGCGCGTTGATCCTGAGTCCTTGAGCACATATGCCGCACTGGCCGACCCCGAATGGGACGACCGCTTATGCCTGCGCACCTCCCAAAAGGTCTACAACCAATCCTTGGTGGCGATGATGATTTCCGCGCAGGGTGAGCAGGCGGCTGAAGCCGTCGTCCGCGGCTGGGTGAACAACCTTGCCGCCGAGCCGTTCTCCAACGACAACGCCGTCATGGAGGCCATCGTCGCCGGGCAATGCGATGTGGGCATTGTCAACACGTACTACTTCGGCCGCATGCAACGCACCGATCCCGACATCCCACTGGCACTGTTCTGGCCAAATCAGGACTCGGAGCTGGGTGATATTCGCGGCGTTCACGTCAATGTATCCGGCGCGGGCATTGCCGCGTCCACCGATCAGTTCGAGGCTGCACAGGCGTTTCTGGAATGGCTCGCGGGTCCGGAAGCCCAGGAGATTCTGGCCGACGGCAACCTGGAATATCCGGCCAATCCGACCGTGCCCTCCGACCCGTTGGTCAAGGCCTGGGGTGATTTCGTTCCCAACGTGATCAACGTGTCGGAGGCCGGCAAACTGCAACCCGACGCGGTCAGGTTGATGGAACGCGCCGGGTATCATTGATCGCCCGCCCCAAGTCTCCTGATTGGCCCTCCTGAATGGCCCATCGACGTCGTCGCCGACGACTGCCTGCGCATCCCCTGGCGCTGCTGATTGCCCTGCCGGTCGCTGCGGCCCTGGTCACCATGCTCGGTGCCTTGCTGCGCCCGGACATGGAGGTCTGGCAATTCGTCGGCGGGACGATGCTGCCCCAGGTTGTGCCGACGACGTTGGTCCTCGCACTGGCCACCGTGCTGCTGGCAACGACCATCGGCGTGGGCTGTGCCTGGGTGACCAGCCTTTATGACTTTCCTGGTCGGCGCTGGCTGACGGCCGCATTAATCCTGCCGCTTGCGATACCGGCCTACCTGCTCGCAACGGTGTACATCGGCTGGTTCGACTACGCTGGGCCCGTGGCCTCGTGGCTGCGTGACTGGTTCGGCCCCCACGCGCAGCTACCGCCAATCCGTTCGGTCGGCGGGGCCGCCCTGGTGCTGGCGCTGGCACTTTATCCCTACGTCTATCTGCTGGCCCGCAACGCCTTCCTGTCGCAGGGGCGTCGAGCCCTGGAGGTCGCCGCGTCGCTGGGATACGGCCCGGTCGCCGGTTTTCTGCGCATCGGCCTGCCGCTCGCCCGGCCCTGGATCGCCGGCGGCGCGTTGCTGGTCATGATGGAAACGCTGGCTGATTTTGGTGCCGTCTCCGCCTTTAATGTCCGAACGCTGACCACCGCGATCTACCAGAGCTGGTTCGCCCTGTTCTCCATCGATGGCGCACTGGCGTTGGCCTGCGTGCTGGTGGGCATCGCCCTCGTGATCGCGACCTTGGAGCGCCGGCAGCGTCGGCACCAACGGTTCGTCGGAGACGCCGGCATACAGGCGACACATCGATTGGCCTTATCCGGCTGGCGTGGGTGGGCTGCATCGGCCGGCTGCGGCCTCGTGGTGATCGCGGGCGCCATCGCACCGTTGGCGCAGTTGGCGAGCTGGGCATGGTTTCACCGTGCCGATATCGACAGCCGGCTGATTGGATTCGCCGGTCATTCTCTGCTGCTCGCCGGCATGGCGGCCGGCCTGCTGACCGTCGTCGGCCTGCTCCTCGCGTGGCTGCTGCGGCAGGATGGGCGGCGCGGAACCCGGATGCTGGGGCGGCTGGCCACGGCGGGTTACGCCATTCCGGGAACCGTACTGGCGGTCGCGTTGTTCGTCCCGCTCGCCGGGCTATCCGAATGGCTCAGCACCACGCTGAGCGGCTGGTCGAGCTCAACGATCCGCATCGCGCTGCATGCCGGGCTGGCGACGCTCCTGCTGGGCTATGGCGCCCGTTTCCTGACGGTGGCCACGCATCCGATCGAGGGGCAGCTGATGCGCGTATCGCCGGCCATGGAAGACGTGGCCCGCAGCCTGGGCAGTTCGACCTGGGACATGGCACGCAGAGTCCACGCACCGATGATTCGTGGCGGGCTGGTCACGGCCGCGATCCTGGTCTTTGTCGACGTGATGAAGGAATTGCCGCTAACACTGATGACACGCCCTTATGGCTGGGACACGCTCGCCGTGCGCGTGTTCGAAATGACCGCTGAAGGCGAGTGGTCGCGGGCCGCCGTGCCTGGCGTCGCCATTGTGCTGGCGGGTCTGATTCCGGTGTTCTGGCTGGTCCGCGGCTCCGAGCCACACACACGGCGCCACGGTGCAGCCGACAACATGACCGAGTGGACCGACGCCCATGCAGCTTAGCCTGAACACGCTTAGCAAGCGGTACGCCGACCGCACCGTTCTTCACGGCGTGTCACTGCAGCTGGACGCCGGAGAGATCGGCTGCGTACTGGGTCCTAGCGGCTGCGGCAAGACCACGTTGCTCCGGCTGATCGCAGGGTTCGATCAGCCCGATACGGGCGCGATCCGAACGGGCGAGACGATCCTCAGCTCGGCCGAAACCCATGTCCCGGCCGAGCGCCGGCGCATCGGCATGGTGTTCCAGGATCACGCCCTGCTGCCGCATCTGGATGTGGCCTCGAACGTCGCGTTTGGCCTGCGGCATCTGACCAGGGCTGAACGACATCAGCGTGTCACCGCCGTGCTCGAACTCGTGGGCTTGCAGGGCTACGAGACGGCCTATCCGCATGCGTTGTCCGGAGGGCAGGCGCAGCGCGTCGCATTGGCCCGGTCCTTAGCGCCGGAGCCGAAAATGATTCTGCTGGACGAACCCTTCTCCAATCTGGACACGGAGTTACGGGAGCGCCTGTCGCAGGAGGTTCGCGAAATTCTTAAACGCGCCGGCATGACCGCACTCATGGTCACCCACGATCAGTTGGAGGCATTCGCGATGGCAGATCGCATCGCGGTGATGTCAGCCGGCGTGCTGCAGCAATGGGATACGCCATACAACCTCTACCACCGTCCGGCCAACCGCTTCGTCGCACGCTTTGTGGGCGAAGGCGTGTTGTTGCCGGGTCGGGCCGATGGCGATGACGGCGCAACAACGGAACTCGGCCTGCTGCGCGGCGAATGGGTTGGCGCGCCGGTCAACGACGTCGATGTGCTGCTACGCCCGGACGACATCGTGCATGACGACGCCAGCCCCCAGCAGGCCGTCGTGGTCCGCAAGGCGTTCCGCGGCGCGCAGATTCTGTACACGCTGCAGCTTGATAGCGGTGCACGCGTGCTGTCGCTCGTGCCCAGCCATCACAACCACCGTATCGGCGAACCCATCGGCATCCGGGTGGCCACCGATCACGTCGTCGTGTTTCCCCGCAATTCCGATTCGTCCTGAGGTGCGGCCTGCGAATCCACCTGGCGTATTTTGCGCACCAGATCGCGGCCAATGGCGGCCTGGAGCTTGCTCCACAGCGCCGGCTTACGCAGTCGGGTCCGCTCCAGCATGACCCGCGTCCAGTAGCGGTAAGAGACTGGCTTGTCGGCGACCACCGCCGCGGAGGTGGGTTCCTGGGTCAGAAAACTCATCTCAGCGACCAGATCGCCGGGCCCCAGCGTGGCCACGTCGTGGCCGTGGACCACGACCCGGACTTCGCCGTCGGTTAACACGATCAATCGATCATTGGCCTCGCCCTGCGCCAGCAGCTCGCCGCTGAATGCCCGGACCTCGCAGGCACGCCGCCACAGACCCAGAAATTCGGGGACGGTCATGACGCTGAAATTCAGCGAGTAAATCGCATCCAGTCCATCCGGTAGCTGAACCGCACGACGCTCCAGCAAGATCCGGATCACTTGTCCGATGTTGATGGCGACGAACAAGGCGTTCCATGCGGCGACATTCGGAGCCCCGGCGTGCAAGGCATAGGTACAGAGACAGGACTGCGCGAGGATCAGAATCGTGCGCAGCCACAGGATGTCGCGGGCCAGCAACGCCAGCAGCATCAAGCCGTACCCGAGATTGATCAGCACCCCGTCCAGGGTGATCAACGATACCGCTCCAGCAAGGCCTGACACGCCGCCCCCTCCCGATCCATCTCACAGGCCGACCGCACCAATTGGCAGTGCTTCGCGCCATCATCTACCGCGCCGTCATCCACCGGTTGCGCCACTTGTACGCAATTGCGTTCAGCGCGCTCAACCTCGTCACGAAAAAACTCGCAGCCCGGCAACAGACCGGTGCAGCCCAGCACCACCATGACCATCCGGACGGTCACGGGCCAAGGCGTCCCGCACCGCGGCATGACCGACCGGTGACGAAATGACGCTTGATAAGGCTCACACGCGTCCGGAATCCCACGACAGCACTGCGATTCGGCAGTCTCAACGGTGCGCATCGGCGAACGTTAGCACAGCGTACGCGCACCGACGTGGACCTCGCCGGCACGATCCAATTTAGCGCCGAAAGCAAAGGTTCCGACTCATGAATATGCGCTAAGTCGCTGCCGATACGACGTTTTTCCATCATACCCACAGAAACTGTGGATAACTATGTGGAAAGAACTTTCGCAAGTCGCAAAAACCGCGTTGTTTGCTGGCAATCGACCACGTCGATCAACTTGTAACCAACATGAAATATTTACTAAAAATCAACAAGTTATATTTGCCGTCACCGCAACCCATGGATCGGCGCACCAATACGGTGCCAAACGCGCATGTTGCACCGCAGCACTGTGCATAACCGGCCGAGCATCGAGTGCTAAACTTGTTGACATGACCCCCATTGTGCTGGTGATTTCTGGGCATGACCCCAGCGGGGGCGCCGGGCAGATCGCGGATGTTCAAACCGTGTCGGCTCTCGGTGCGCATCCCGCGCTGGCGATCACGGCCCTCACCGAACAGAACACACAAAACGCCTACGCGGTGTTTGCGACGCCGGCAGATCAGGTCCGTGCTCAACTGGAGCGACTGGCCGAGGACATGCGGCCCGCGGCCATCAAGATCGGCCTGCTGCCCAGCGTCGACGTTGCGGCGGCGATTCTTCCGACGCTGGACGCCCTGGATGGCGTGCCGATCGTGCTCGACCCGGTACTGATCGCCTCCGGCGGTGGCGCATTGGCGGAATCCAGCCTGGTGCCCTTTCTCAAGGCACAGCTACTCAAACGCTGCACGGTGATCACGCCAAACCTGCCGGAGGCGGCTGCGCTGACGGGCGAGACGAACCCTCAAGCCGCTGCGGATGCGTTGCTGCGGCTGGGCGCGCGCTGGGCCTTGGTCACTGGCGGCGATGCCGCGACCGAGCAGGTCGACAACCTGCTCGCCGGCGAATCCGGATCCACCATGCAGCGCTGGCCCCGCCGCGTGGGCCAGTTTCACGGCACGGGTTGCACGCTGGCGGCTGCGCTGGCCACCCACCTCGCACTGGGGCTTGACGTTCCGGCTGCTTCGAAGGCCGCGCAGGCGTATGTCGATCGGTCCCTGGCCGGGGCGATCCGGCCCGGCGCCGGTCAATCGATTCCAAACCGGCAATTCTGACCGATGCAGATCACCGCGCTCCGTGGCGCCTATCCGGTGACACCTACAGATTGGCCGGCCGATCACCTGATCGATACCTGCGCATCCGTGCTGAGCGCACGGCCGGCGTTGCTGCAATACCGCGCCAAGCCCTCGCCCGACCCACAGGTCGCCGTCCGCCTCAAACACCTGTGTGAGGAATCCGGCGTGCCCCTGGTTATCAACGATCAGCTCGAACTGGCCTCGGCACTGGGCGTTGGTGTGCATCTGGGGCGTGATGACGCCAATGTCGGCGCCGCGCGCTCCCGTCTCGGTGCCCAGGCGCTGATTGGCGTCTCTGTCTACGACGATATCGATCGCGCGGTGCAAGCCGTCGAAGGCGGCGCAGACTACGTGTCCTTCGGCCGCTTCTTCCCATCCAGGACCAAGCCCGAAGCCTCGCCGGCCCGGCCTGATATTCTTCGCACCGCACGCTCGCGGCTGAATGTCCCCGTGGCGGTGATCGGCGGCATTACGCGGGACAATGCCGGCATGCTCGTCCGCCACGGCGCCGACCTGCTGGCCTGTGTCGACGGAATCTTTGCCGCCGCCGATCCGGCTCAAGCCGTGCGAGAACTCAATTCCATGCTGAGTCAGACATGACGCAATCCGAATCACTGTTCGAACGCGCCCAGCGCGTGATCCCAGGCGGGGTGAATTCGCCGGTCCGCGCCTTCAAGGGCGTGGGCGGCACGCCCCGCTTCATCGACCGCGCCGCCGGCGCCTACATCTGGGACGCTGACGGCCAGCGCTACATCGATTACGTCGGCTCCTGGGGGCCGATGATCCTCGGCCATGCCCATCCGGGCGTCATCGACGCCGTGCGCTCCCAGGCCGAACGCGGCCTGTCATTCGGAGCGCCGACCGCGCTGGAATGCGACCTGGCCGAACAACTGTGCGCCTGCGTGCCATCGATGCAGCAGGTGCGGCTGGTCAATTCCGGCACCGAAGCGACGATGACCGCGATCCGCCTGGCCCGCGGCGCCACAGGCCGGGACGCAATCCTCAAGTTCGAAGGCAACTATCACGGCCATGCCGATTCGCTGCTGGTCAAGGCAGGCTCCGGCGCGCTGACCCTGGGCGTGCCCAGTTCTCCCGGCATCCCGGCAGATATTGCCAAGCACACGCTGACCGCGACCTACAACGACCTGGACTCGGTGAAGGCACTGTTCGCCGATCACGGCGATGACATTGCCTGCATCATCCTCGAACCCATTGCCGGGAACATGAACTTCGTCAAACCGGCCGACGGATTCCTCGAAGGTCTGCGCGCGCTCTGTGACGACTACGGCAGCGTGCTGATCTTTGACGAAGTCATGACCGGCTTTCGGGTAGCCCTGGGCGGTGCGCAAGCGGTGTACGGGATCACCCCGGATCTGACCACGCTGGGCAAGGTCATCGGTGGTGGTTTGCCCGTGGGCGCACTCGGCGGCCGCCGAGACCTGATGGAGCAGCTGGCGCCGACCGGACCGGTTTATCAGGCCGGCACGTTGTCGGGCAATCCGCTGGCGACGGCGGCGGGCCTGGCGACCTTGAAGGCGCTGCGCGAGCCGGGCTTTTACGAATCGCTGGAAAACACGACCAGCCGCCTCGTGCAGGGCCTGGTCACGCACGCCAAAGGCGCAGGTGTCGCGCTGCAGGGCGACTGGATGGGCGGCATGTTTGGCCTGTACATGACCGACGGCCCGGTACGCAGCTACGCCGATGTCACGGCCTGCGACACGGTCCGCTTTGGTGAATTCTTCCACGGCATGCTGAACCGCGGCGTTTATCTCGCACCCTCGGCCTTCGAAGCCGGTTTTGTCTCTGCCAGCCACACCGCGAACGACATCGACCTGACGATCGAAGCCGCCCGCGCGGTGTGGACCGCATGAGCACCGAGTCCAGTAGCGGCGGGTTCATCGCCCGCCTGCGCACCAAGATCAACAAGGGCGACTCCTGGCTCACCTACGACCTCGGCAATCTTCTGCCGGGCCAGGGATTGGACGACGACGCCCTGGAAGAACTGGAAACACGGCTGCTGACCGCCGATGTCGGTGTCGAAGCCACCATGGCCATCGTCGACCACCTGCGTGCCGAAGCCAACGCCGGCCGCATCCGCAACGCGGAGCAGCTGCGCAAGGCGATTGCGAACGTCATGGGCGGAATCCTCGCGCCCGTTTCCGAACCGCTGGATATCCCCGAGTTCATCCGTCCGTACATCATCCTGATGGTCGGGGTGAACGGAGCGGGCAAGACCACGACGATCGGAAAGCTGGCACGACGCTTCCAGCAAGAGGGCAAGTCGGTGATGCTGGCTGCGGGCGACACCTTCCGCGCCGCCGCGGTGGACCAGCTCAAGACCTGGGGTGAACGCAACAACGTCCCGGTGATTGCACAGGGCCAGAACGCGGATTCAGCTTCGGTCATCTACGACGCGGTGCAGGCTGCCAAGGGGCGCGGTATCGACGTGATCATCGCCGACACCGCTGGACGCTTGCACACGCAAGGGCACCTGATGGAAGAGTTGCGCAAGATCAAGCGCGTGGTGCAGAAACACGACGCCTATGCGCCCCACGAGGTGATGCTGGTGGTGGATGCGACAACCGGGAACAATGCACTCAATCAGGCCGTGCAATTCCACGAGGCCGTGGGCTTGACAGGCATCACGGTCACCAAGCTGGACGGCACCGCTCGTGGCGGTATCGTATTCGCCATCGCCAAACGGCTTGGGTTGCCCATTCGCTTTGTCGGGGTTGGCGAATCAGCCGAGGATTTGGGCGTGTTCGATGCCGAGGCCTTCATCGCGGCGATGTTCGAGCGTTAAGACGCAGGCGTTGGCCATGGACTGGCCACGGGGACTATCTGGGATCTGAATCATGGGTGACATCGTCTACCTGCATCGCGTGGCCAAGCGCTACCCCGGCGGCCACGACGCGCTGTCCGATGTCACGCTGACATTGGAGCAGGGAGAGATGGCCTTTCTCACCGGCCATTCCGGCGCCGGCAAGTCGACCCTGATGAAGCTGATCGCCCTGATCGAGCGGCCGACCCGCGGCCAGGTGGTGATCAACAACCAGAACATCAGCCAGGTACGTCGCAGTCAGGTCGCCAAGTTTCGCCGCAACGTCGGCGTGATCTTCCAGAATTTCAACCTGCTCAACGATCGCACGGTATTCGACAATGTCGCGCTGCCACTGGTGATTCGCGGCGAAACACGAGACACCATCGCCCGGCGTGTGCGCGCCGCGCTCGATACCGTGGGCCTGCTGGACAAGGAGCGCCTTTACCCCATCGTGCTGTCTGGCGGCGAACAACAACGCGTGGGCATCGCGCGGGCAATTGTCGCCAAGCCGCCGCTGATTCTCGCCGACGAACCCACCGGAAACCTCGATCCGGAGCTGTCGGCGGAAATCATGGCCTTGTTCCGGCGCTTCAATGAGGTCGGCGTATCGCTACTCATCGCCACGCATGACGTCGAGCTGATCCGCTCCCTGCCCTACCGGGAGATCCAGCTCAAGGGCGGCCATATCGCCGATCGGGCCACGGCCGCACCGTACGAACAACCCGCATGATCGCCGAATACTTCAACCGGCATGCGCAGACGCTGGTGTTCACGCTGGGCCGTCTCTACAGGCGCCCGGTGGCAACCGCACTGACCACCCTGGTCATCGGCATTACCCTGGCGCTGCCCGCTGGCCTGCATCTGCTGGTGAACAACGTCAATGCGGTGGGTTACAGCTGGGAAGGCTCTCTGAACGCCTCGCTGTTTCTGGCCGACTCGATCAGCGAAAAAGACGGGCACATGCTTGCCTCGGACATTCGCTCTCGCAGCACCGTGCGTGGAACCAGCTACATTTCGCGACAGCAGGCGCTCGAGGAGTTCCGGGCGCTGTCGGGCTTTGGCGAAGCGCTGGAACTGCTGGACGAGAACCCGCTGCCCGCCGTGGTCATCGTGCGCTTCAAAACAACACAGTCGGCAGACGCCATCGACGCCACCATGCGCGAGCTGAGCGATCTGCCCGGCGTTGTCCAGGCCAAGCTAGACCAACAATGGCTGGACCGCCTGTTCGCGATTCTGGCCACCGTGGAACGTGCAGCCGTCATCATTGCCGCCCTGCTCGCGATCGCGGTCATTCTCACGGTTGGCAACACCATTCGGCTCGACATCGAGAACCGGCGGGACGAGATCATCATCATGAAACTGGTCGGCGCGTCGGATGCCTTCGTGCGGCGGCCATTCCTGTACACCGGGTTCTGGTACGGCTTCATCGGCGGCATCGCGGCATTGATCCTGCTTGGCATCGCGGTGGCGTTGATGGCCGGCCCCGCAGGCAAGCTTGCCGCGCTTTATCAGTCCAGCTTCGTCATCCGCGGCCTGGGCTTTGTCAGCAGCGTGGGACTGCTGGGCATCGGCATTCTGCTCGGATGGTTCGGCGCAGCCTGGACCGTCGCACGCCACCTCGGGGCCATTGTTCCGCGCTAGCTTGAGTTTTATCCTGTCGCCCCCATCTTGAGCGGAACTTTCCGCAGCGCTGATGCGTCTTAAACAGTGCGCAAGGGGGTCCACCGAAGCCCGGTGGACGTGGTAAAATTTCTGGCCGCAAGGAGGGTTTCCATGACGCAAGCTCTGGCGCTTTCAAAACAGGCCAACCTGGTGCCGTTGACCGGCAGCCTGGACGCCTACATTCATTCCGTGAACAGCATCCCGGTTCTCGAACCCGAGGCCGAGCGGAACATCGCGCGCGCCTATGTCGAGCAGGGCGACCTGTCGGCCGCGCAGCATCTGGTGATGTCGAACCTGCGTTTCGTCGTTCACATCGCCCGTGGCTACATGGGCTATGGCCTGCCGATGGCCGACCTGATCCAGGAAGGCAATATCGGCCTGATGAAGGCCGTGAAGCGTTTCGACCCGGAGGTCGGGGTTCGCCTGATCTCCTTCGCGGTTCATTGGATCAAGGCCGAGATTCACGAATTCATTTTGCGCAACTGGCGCATCGTCAAGGTCGCGACGACCAAGGCTCAGCGGAAGCTGTTCTTCAACCTGCGCAGCTCCAAGAAGCGCCTGGGCTGGATGAATCAGGCCGAGGTCAATGCTGTCGCCGAAGATCTCGGCGTTAAGCCGGAGACCGTGCTGCAGATGGAGCGCCGGCTGTCCGGCCAGGATGTCTCCTTTGCGGCGAGCAGCAGTGACGATGAAGACAACCCGGTCTACGCCCCCGAGCAGTATCTGGCGGCAGAGGATTCCGACCCGGCGACCGCTCTGGAAAATGCTGACTGGGACGCGCGTCAGCGGCATCAACTCAGCCATGCCTTGGAAGGCCTGGATGAACGTAGCCGCGACATTCTCAACCAGCGCTGGTTGTCCGAAGACAGCAAGACCGGCCTGAAGGAACTGGCTGAGGTCTACGGCATTTCTGCCGAGCGCGTCCGCCAGATCGAAGCGGCAGCCATCAAGAAATTGCGTAAGGCGATCGCAGCCTAAGCAATGCCAGCACCAAACAAAAACCCGGCCATTGCGCCGGGTTTTTTTATGCCTTGAAAAGTGCTTGCGTCAACACGTCAAATGGGGTAAAAACTTCCCACGAACAAGAGGTTCGCTCGCGTTCCTCTTGGGCACCGAATAAGTGCCAAGGCAATGAGTTAATAATAATAACTGGGGATAGATCTGTTTGGCCTCCACTTGTGGAGGCCAGTTTGTTTCTGCCGCCGAGCACATCGCTGGCGCGCCCCTCCGGCCGGATCAAATCGGTACGTAGTGATCCACGAGCAAGGCCGTGAACAAGCCCATCAGGTACAGAATCGAGTAGCCGAACGTCTGCATCGGCAGCGGTGAGGCCGTGGAGGCATACAGCCGCACGGCATACCAGAGAAAGCCGGCGTTGAGGCCCAGCACCGCGACCAGATACACCACGCCGCTCATGCCGGTCAGATAGGGCAACAGGGTCACCAGGGCGAGCAACACGGTGTAGCAGAGAATCTGCAGCCGCGTGTACCGGTCGCCATGGGTCACGGGCAGCATCGGAATCCCAGCCCGGGCATAGTCCTCACGCCGGTCGATGGCCAATGCCCAGAAATGCGGCGGCGTCCAGACGAAAATGATTAAAAACAGCAGCAGCGCATGGGCGTGGATCTCGCCGGTAATCGCCACCCCGCCCAGCACCGGCGGCGCGGCGCCTGAGGCACCGCCGATCACGATGTTCTGTGGCGTCGCCCGTTTCAGATAAAGCGTATAGACCAGCGCGTAGCCAACCAGCGACGCCAACGTGAGCCAGGCCGTCAGCGCGTTCACGCGCCAGATCAGCAAGCCTGCACCCAATACGCCAAGAACCGCTGCAAATGTGTAGGCCTGGCCCACTCCCACATGTCCCTGAACGATCGGCCGCTGGGCGGTCCGGCTCATGCGCGCATCGATTTGCCGATCCACGACCTGATTGATGACGGCCGCGCTGGCGGCGCAAAGCGCAATACCGATGGTGCCAAGCAGGAATGGCTCCAGCGGCGGTAGGCCCGGCGTGGCCAGAAACATGCCCACGATCGCGGTGAACACGATCAGCATGACCACCCGAGGCTTGGTGAGCTCGTAGTAGTCGTTCAGGCGTTCGTTCAGACCGGCTTGGGTAGCAGTTGTGGACATGGTCACTGGCGAATCCGCCGACTGTTGAACACAGCCCAGTTGATGGCGACGATCACCAATAGTAACAAGGCAGCTCCGGCGTTATGCGCCGTGGCGACCGGCAGCGGCAAGTGGAATACGACCGAAGCGATACCCAAAGCGATCTGAAGCGTCAATGCCAGCAGCAAAATCACGCCCAGCCGACGCCAGCGATTCGATGCCCCAGTCTCCCGCAGCAGTCGCACGATGAGCGCGCCGACAACAATCGCGGTGAGCAAAGCACCCACCCGATGCGCCATGTGGATGGCCGTGCGGCCCGGTCCGTCCAGCACGCCGAACTCGTAGTTGATGCCGAGGCCATGCCAAAGCGTGAAGCCCTGTGCAAAGTCGGTCTCGGGCCACAGCTTGCCGTGACAGGTCGGAAAATCCGCACAGGCCAGCGCCGCATAATTGGTGCTGGTCCAGGCACCGAGAAAAATCTGTAGGCAGACCATCACCAGCGCCGCGACGGAGAAATGCGGCATGTGGTTCGATGTCGGCACCGGCCAGCCGGCCATCCAGTCACGTTCCCGCAGGCTGACCAGCGCGAGCAGCGCCAGAATGGTCATGCCACCAATCAGGTGACTCGTGACCACCAGAGGTTTGAGCAGCAACGTGACCGTCCACATTCCAAGCACAGCCTGAAAGATCACCAGACCGACAAGAATATGCGGCAGCTTGCGCTTGCGATGCTGCAGCACCGATGTGATGGACATGCCGAGAATGAGCAGCCCAAGCATACCGGCCGCGTAACGGTGAACCATCTCCTTCCAGGCCTTATGGGCTTCGACCGGACGCTCTGGGAAAGCCGCATTGGCCGCGGATACTTCGCCGACCGTTTCTGGCACACCAACATGGCCGTAACAGCCCGGCCAATCGGGACAGCCGAGCCCTGCATCGGACAGCCGCACGAAAGCGCCCAGTACGACGACACAGAAGCACAGCCCGAATGCGTAGACAGACAGGTGACGAAACATGAGGATTGAGCCCGAAACGGGCCGAGGAAATCGCGGCCGCTTATTGTACCGCGCTAAGTCTTCCGCGTCCGGTTGAACCGGCCCCGCATGGCGGCCACGGGCCACCGGACATTCCTCGCAGCATTGCCTACACTACGCCGCCCCGTCGGCAGCGCAGACATGATCGGAATTGGCGAGTTCTTCGCACTGGCCAGCGCATTCGCTTGGGGGCTGGCGGTCATCCTGTTCCGCCTGTCCGGACAGCAGCTCGGACCGTTCGCGCTCAACCTGTTCAAGAATTCACTGATGCTGGTGCTGCTCGCGCCAACCATCCTGCTCGTGCACGGCGTTGCCTGGCCGGCCATCTCCACCGCCCACTGGGCCATCCTGCTGTTGTCGGGGTTCATCGGCATTGGTATCGCGGACACGCTGTTCTTTCGTGCGCTGAACAGTCTGGGCCCGTCACGAACTGCGATTGGCAGCATGCTGCTGTCTCCGTTCGTGATCCTGCTGTCGGTCGTCTTTCTTGGCGAGCGGCTGGGCTGGCTGCAATGGTCCGGCGTGGCGCTGACGCTGGTGGGTGTCACCCTGGTGAACTGGCGCCGCGTGCACCCGCTCGCACCCAAGGCTGATCAAAGCGGCCTGCTGGCGCTGGTGGCCGCCATGGCACTCATGGCCAGTGGCATCGTCATGGCCAAGCCCCTGCTCGAATCCGAACCTTTCATCTGGGCCGTGCAGATCCGCGTCATCGGCGGCGTGGGCGGCATGCTGATCATGATGTGGGTACAGCGGCGGCAAGCGATCGTGCTGGCGGAGTTTGTTCGCGCCAAGGCCTGGGGACTGACGGTGGCAGCATCCTTCATGGGCACTTATGTGGCCATGCTCATGTGGCTGGCCGGCTACAAGTACGCCGATGCCTCCATCGCCGCGGTACTCAACGAAACCTCCGCGGTGTTCGTGCTGATTCTCGCGGCCGCGTTCCTCAAGGAGCGGATGGTGCTGCGCCAGTGGCTGGGCAGCATCGTCGCCGCTGTCGGCGTGCTGGTCGTGGTCGCCGGTTGAGGACAGGCGCGACGCTAACCGATCTTGGACAGCCGGAGCAGTTTCTTGAAATCCGTGTGGATATCACGCAAATCGGTCTCCGGGGAATACCACAGCACCCAATTGCCGATCGGATCAATCACGTAGAACGTGCCCTGCGGATGAGCGGGGTCGCGCAAGAATGCCCGTAGCGGATCACCTGGCTCGACGACGCGGAGCTTGAGGTTCGGATCGACGTCTTCGGCGATCTCGGCCAAGGCTTCCGCCTCCGCCGCGTTGGTGACAACGGCGATTCGTTGCACACGCACACGACGACGATCCAGCGCCAGCCACACCTGACGCGACCGGTACAAATCGTTCTGGCATGCTTCTTCGCAGGGATCAGGCACGAACTGCAGCAACGTCCACAAATCACCGCTCAAGTCCTTGGCCACATCACCCTCGGGGGTGAGCCACTGTGTCGCGGCCGGCAATGGGCGGACCGGGTCGAGCAGGTTTCCGTGATGAGTCTGACCGCTTGGCCGCAGGCTGGTCCCGAAGTACAGCCACGTGGCCACTAAGAGCGGGCCGAAAAACAGGGCAACCAGCAGATAAAACTGCACCCGGCTTGATGATTTAACGCTCACGACGTCTCCAAACGATCCAGATCAGAACCCAAAGGGCCAGGGTCAGGCCGGCCCATTGACCGGCATAGGCAAAATGTCGTTCCGGCGGCAGGCCCGGCAATTCGATGTCACGGGCGAAGCCATGCGGTGAATCGGGCAGCAGCTGCAGCATGCCGGGCAGCAACGACCGGTCCAGCGCACAGGCGAGCGTCTCGGCACTCGGGTAGTGCAGTCGCACAGGCCACCGCGCCACCGGACAGGGATTGCCGTGGGTGGCGATGCCGGCCTGGGGCAGCGGCCGCCAGTGCCCCGTCACCTCCACGGGCCGATCGGGCGTTTGCCATGCCGGCAGCACGTCGCGCGATGACGACCCAGCCACCCAGCCCCGGTCAACCAGCACATTGGCCTGCTCACTGCGCAGCACTGTCCACACCCGGTAGCCGAACTGGCCGTCGCGGATCTGGTTATCCAACAGAATCTGATGCTCGAGGTCGAAGCGACCAGACAGGCGCACGACCAGTTCGCCCTTCGTGGCAGGCAAGTCCGCGGCCGGGATGCGTCGCGGCGTCTGCCTGATCAAATCCCGAAACCGCTCCAGTTCCGCAATACGATCGACACCGCGACAGTATTGCCAGACGGCCGCGCTACCCATGATGGCGGACAGCACGATCACCAGCAAAGCCACAAGGAGGTGCCGCAGATTCATGTCAAACTAATCGCCATGACCTGGATTCTTGCACTGTTCCTGCTGGCCATCGTGACCTCGCTCGCGGTGGGGCTCTATTTTCTGCTGCGGGAAGGCGGGTCGTCGTCGCGCAATCTGTTCAAGGCGCTGAGTTGGCGCGTGGGGCTGCAGGTGGCATTGATCCTGTTTCTGGTCCTTGCCTACTTCATGGGCTGGATCAAGCCCCATGGCGGACCGCTGGATCCATTGCCGCCGGCAGAGACGACAACGCCCGCATCATAGCGGGCGTTGCTTCAACGGCGGCGCCGCGCTAGACGACGTAGACGAAGATGAACAGCCCGATCCAGACCACGTCCACGAAGTGCCAGTACCAGCCGACCGCTTCGAAACCGAAGTGCGAATCCTTGGTGAAATGGCCCTTGGCGATGCGAAACATCATCACGGTCAGCATGATCACGCCCAGCGTCACATGCATGCCGTGAAAGCCTGTGAGCAGGAAGAACGTCGAACCATAAACCCCTGACCCCAGGGTCAGGTTCAGGTGCCCGTACGCCTCGCCGTATTCGCTGATCTGGTAGTACATGAAGACCGCACCCAGGGCGATCGTCGCCACCATCGCCGCCACACAACGGGTCCGCTTTTCTTCCTTCAGGGCGTGGTGCGCCATTTCGAATGTGAAGCCCGAAGCGACCAGCAGGCAGGTATTGAGGAACGGAATCCCCCAGGCCGGGATGGTCGAGAACTCACCACCCAGTGAGCCCGGTCCGTTGGTCGGCCACCCGCCCTCGAAACCCTTCCACAGGTATTCGTTGGTCAGCACATTCTCGCCGGCCAACCACGGCACCGAAATCATCCGTGCGTAGTACAGCGCGCCGAAGAAGGCCGCGAAGAACATCACCTCGCTGAAGATGAACCAGCTCATCCCCCAGCGATAGGTCGCGTCGACCTGCTTGTTGTACAGACCCGATTCCGACTCGTGGATGATGTCGCGAAACCAGACCACCATCATGGCGATCAGCAGCACCGCGCCGACCGCGACCGGAATGGTCACAAAGCCGGTGCCATTGAGATAGCCCATCACGCCATGCAACAGGGCAAACAGCCCCGCGGTCATCGCAAACGGCCACCAGCTGGGCGCCGGTACGTAGTAGTGATCTGCAGAGGAGGTAGCTGCTGACATCTGAACCCCTAGTTCGCTTGCGCGACGTTCTCGATTTCAAAAAACGTGTAGGACAAGGTCACGGTATCGACCGAATCCGGTAGCTCCGGATCGATCATGAACCGCACCGGCATCAACTTTTCTTCGCCCGCTTCCATCGGTTGCTGGCTAAAACAAAAACATTCCGTCTTACGCAGGTGCTTGGCCGCCTGCCAAGGTGCCACGCTGGGACGTGCCTGACCCACCATGTCGCGCCCCTCGTGATTCGCTGCCGTGAAGTTCACGGTGTACAGCTTACCCGGATGCACCTCGATGGAATCACGCTCCGAGGCAAACTCCCAGTCCAGGCCTGCATGCACGCTGGTGAGAAACTCCACCCGAACGGTGCGGTCCTCCACCGGCGCTTCATCAACGCTGGCCACAAGCGTCAGGCCCTTGTTCTGCCCGTTAAAGCCGGTGATTTCACACACGACTTCATAAAGCGGCACCAACGCGAATCCGAACGCGAACATCACGGCCGTGATGCTGAACAGCTTGGCTGCCAGCCACCACGGGCTTTCGTTGTCCTTCGCTTCGCTCGTCATCGCTAACTCATCACGATGAAGAACGCCACGTAAAAGCCCACGGCCACCCCTGCCAATGCCAGCGCAGTGATCACATTCTTGCGGGTGGGCCGATTGCTCATGACTGCCCGGCCTCAGGCCTTGATGGGATCATCGTGTACCGCAGTCACCTCAGCGTCGCTGATCACCGGCGGCTCTTCAAAGGTGTGGTAAGGCGCCGGCGACGGCACCGTCCATTCAAGGCCATGCGCCCCTTCCCACACACGGGAGGTGGCCGCCTCGCCCTTCTTCAGGCAGGACTGGATCACGATGTACAGGAAGATCAGCTGCGCAAATCCGAAGCCGAAGGCACCCACCGACGACCACAGATTGAAGTCGGCGAACTGCACGGCGTAATCCGGAATTCGGCGCGGCATACCCGCCAGACCCGAGAAGTGCATTGGGAAGAACGTCACGTTCACGAAGATCGCTGTCAGCCAGAAATGCAGCTTGCCCAGCGATTCGTTGTACATCACCCCGGTCCACTTCGGCAGCCAGTAGTACACGCCGCCCATGATCGCGAACACCGCACCCGGCACCAGCACATAGTGGAAGTGAGCGACCACGAAATAGGTGTCGTGATACTGGAAGTCTACCGGCGCGATCGCCAGCATCAGGCCGGAAAAGCCGCCGATGGTGAACAGGAACACAAAGGCCACCGAGAACAGCATCGGGGTTTCGAAGGTCATGGACCCGCGCCACATGGTCGCGACCCAGTTGAACACCTTCACGCCCGTGGGCACGGCGATCAGCATGGTCGAGAACATGAAGAACAGTTCGGCCGCCACCGGCATGCCGGCGGTGAACATGTGATGCGCCCATACGATGAACGACAGGAAGGCGATGGACGCAGTGGCGTAGACCATGGAGTCGTAGCCGAACAGCGTCTTGCGGGCGAAGGTCGGGATAATCGTCGAGACGATACCGAAGGCCGGCAGAATCAGGATGTACACCTCGGGATGCCCGAAGAACCAGAAGATGTGCTGGAACATCACCGGATCGCCACCGCCAGACGCCGAGAAGAAGCTGGTGCCGAAGTACTTGTCGGTCAGCAGCATCGTCACCGCGCCGGCGAGCACCGGCATGGTCGCGATCAGCAGGTAGGCGGTGATCAGCCAGGTCCAGACGAACAGCGGCATCTTCAGCAGGGTCATCCCCGGCGCGCGCATGTTCAGGATGGTC
This sequence comes from Abyssibacter sp., assembly GCF_964229365.1. Lineage (NCBI taxonomy): Bacteria > Pseudomonadati > Pseudomonadota > Gammaproteobacteria > Chromatiales > Oceanococcaceae > Abyssibacter > Abyssibacter sp. The sequence goes on from NZ_CAXRDQ010000006.1 coordinate 41,540, forward strand.
ACCACCACGTTAATGGCACCCGTAATCGAGCTGATGCCCATCAGATGGACGGAGAAGATCAGCATCGGGAAGGCATTGGATGTCTGCAGCGACAGCGGCGGATACATGGTCCAGCCTGCAGCAGGCGCACCACCCGGCACGAACAGTGTCGACAGCAGGATCGTGAACGCGAACGGCAGAATCCAGAAACCCCAGTTGTTGACGCGTGGCAATGCCAGATCGGAGCAGCCGATCATCATCGGGATCATCCAGTTGGCGAGCCCGACGAATGCCGGCATCACCGCCCCGAAGATCATGACCAGCGCATGCATGGCCGTCATCTGGTTGAAGAACTCGGGCTGGACGAACTGCATGCCCGGCTCGAACAACTCGGCCCGGATGACGAGCGCCATGGCGCCGCCCACGAAGAACATGATGAAGGCGAACCACAGGTACAGCGTCCCGAGGTCCTTGTGGTTGGTGGTCGAAATCCACCGCATGATCCACTTGCCGAAGCCATCCTTCAGCGTGACCGGGCCGTGGTGGTCGTCGTGATGATCCACTGCTGAGCTCATGTCTTGGTGCTCCTATCGCTGCGCGGCGACGTCGGCGGGCTGAACGACACCAGAGTCGTTGCCCCAGGAATTACGGGTGTAGGTGACCACGGCGGCGATGTCCTTGTCGGACAAATGTCCGAACGGAGGCATCGCGTTCTTGCCCTTGATGACCTGCTCGATCTGAGCGGCAGGGTCGCCTGCGACAACCGCGCTGCCCACCAGCGACGGGAACGCCGGCGGCATGCCCTGCCCGGTGTCCTTGTGGCAGACAACACAGTTGGTCTTGTAGACCTTTTCGCCAGCGCTCACGAGCTCCGACTGGTCCAGTTCGGCGGCGGGTTCGGACGATGCGGATTCACCGGCGGCCTCGGGTGCCGGCTCATCAGCCATGGCGACGAAAGACTCCGATTCCTGCTTGGCGCCGGCGTCGACCGGCACGTCCGTGGTTGCACCGCCGGTTTGCGCCGCGACCCACTGGTCATATTCGTCCTGCGGCAGCGCCTCGACCACGATCGGCATGAAGCCATGATCGCGACCGCAGAGTTCGGCGCACTGACCACGGTAAACGCCCGGCTCGTCGATCTTGGCCCAGATTTCGCGCACGAAGCCCGGCACGGCATCTTTCTTGACGGCGAGATCCGGCACCCACCAGGCATGCAACACATCATGCGAGGTCAGCAGGAAGCGGATCTTCTTGCCCACCGGGAGCACGACGCGGTTGTCGACTTCCAGCAGGTAGTTGTCGATGGCGGCGACATCAGCGCCCGAGCCGGTTTGGCGGGCACGATCCGATTCGGCCTCCAGGCGAGAGTAGAAGTGAACGCCCGAATCCAGGTATTCGTACTCCCACATCCACTGGTAGCCGGTGACCTTGACGGTCATGTCGGCGTTGGAGGCGTCTTCCATCTTGATCAGCGTCCCGGCCGCCGGAATCGCCATGCCGATCAGGATCACGAAGGGGATGACAGTCCAGATGATCTCGACCGTCGTGCTCTCGTGGAAGTTGGCCGGCTTGGCGCCCTTGCTCTTCCGATGCATGAACACCGAATAGAACATGAAACCGAACACGCCGATTCCGATGACAACGCAGATCCCGAAAATCAGCATGTGAAGGCCGTAGACCTCACGACTGATCTCGGTGACGCCCTCCGTCAGGTTCCATTGCAAGGCCAGAGCTGACCCAGGCAACAGACCCAGAAGGCTCGCGCTAACTGCTCGTTTCATTCGCTTCTCCACGTAGCGGCCGGTGCCGCCAGTACGTCTTGCAAGCGCTGCCGCAACCGATCCCTCTCGGCATCCGTCAGACAACGCCCCAGTTCCACAAATTGGCCGCTGGACCCGAGCAGCAGCCGGGAACGCCCCGTTCTGCCCTGCGCAGGTTCCAGCCGAACGCGCGCCCAAGCACGCGCATAATCCTTGATGTCCCGTTCCGAGACCCCGGCTCGTCCAAATTCGACGGTTACGCGCTCCCCGGTCACGGTCACGACTTCGCGATAGTCGTTGCCCCGCATGCTGACATAGAGCCCCGCGCCCAGCGCCAGCAATTCCAGGCCCGCAAACGGCAGAATCACCCAGAAACCCATCGTCGCGAACGCGATTCCTATGCCCAGCGAAACCGTGCTGATCGTGGCCATGAACACCATGGCCTGATGCCAGCTCAAAGATCCGTTAGGACGTATGACGAACCGCGTTTCAGATGGATTCGGGGCGGGTTCCACGGCGCGTTTCCGGAAGGGTGCGCTCCATCGAATCGGCCGCAGATTGTATGCGATCGGGGGAATCCGGCGCAAAGCGAATCAGCGCGTTGTCGAGCAAAGTCGTGCTGAGACGGTGCTGTCCGCAGCCCAGAATGCCGAGACAAGGCGCGGGCATGCGCTGCTGCAGCGCTGCGAGATTGTCATCCAGGCGCCGTTGGACAGGTGGCAATACATTGGCGATCCAACCGAGCAGCGGCGCGCGCAACCGGATCGATTCGGCCGTTAGCAGCGCATGATTCAGGCAGCCCAGGCGCATGCCGACCACCAGCACCACCGGCCAGCGAAACCGCGCCACCCAGTCCGGCATTTCCTCGTCGCTGCTCAACGGCAGACGCCAGCCGCCGGCGCCTTCCACCAGTACCCGCTCGGCGCCTAGCGACAGCCTGCGGTGCGCCACTGCAACGGGTTCGCGCGTCAATTGCACACCCATGTCGCGGGCGGCGAACTCAGGGGCGACCGGCAAGGGCAGACACCACGGGTTGATATCGGCGTAGGCGAGCCCAGGTCGCGATGCGGCCTGCAAGGCCAGCGCGTCGTCATTGCGCCAGCCGTCATCGGTTTGCTCGGCACCGGCCGCCACCGGCTTCATGCCGGCAGCCGCCACGCCTTGTGCTGCGTAGTCACGCAGCAGCGCGCAGGTCACCGCTGTCTTGCCAATTTCGGTGTCGGTGCCGGTGATGAACACGCTCGGCACGCGGGCTTGGTCAGGCAACGCGTGCCTCCACCAGGCTATCGGCCAGCGCGTCGACCAGGCCGTCGACCTGCTCCTGCGAATGCGCGGCCGTCAACGTCACCCGCAAACGCGCGGCGCCCTCCGGCACCGTCGGTGGCCGGATGGCCGTGACCAGAAATCCGCGCGCCAGCAAGTCGTCGGAGACCCGCAGCGCCAACCGGTCCGACCCCAGCACGATGGGCTGGATCGCGGTTCGAGAATCCGGCACCGGTAGATCAGCCGCGTCGAGCCGTGCATGCAACCGCGCGACCAGGCGATGCACGTGGTCGCGCCGCCAAACCTCCTGCCGGGCGATGTCCAGCGCGACCAGCGCCGCGTTTGCGGTCATCGGAGCAAAGGCCGTGGAATAAATCTGCGAGCGCGCGCGGTTTTCCAGATAGGCGATTAATGATGCCGGTCCGGCGACAAAGGCCCCGGCCGCGCCCAGCGCCTTGCCCAGGGTTCCGACCAGCACCGGCAGCGCATCCTGCGACAGCTCGCCGGCAACGCCGCGTCCGTCGCCCCCTTCCACACCAAGGCCATGGGCGTCGTCGACATAAAACAGGGCGTCGGCGCGCTGCGCTTCGTGGCTGAGCGCTTGCAGCGGGGCGCTGTCGCCATCCATCGAGAACACGGCGTCGGTGACCAGCGCCTTGATGCCCGCCACCGGTTCCGCCAGCGCGCGCCGGGCCTGGTCGACCCCTGCATGCGCGTAGATGCGTTTGTCGGCACCGGACAGCCGCACGCCATCGATCAGCGAGGCGTGATTGAGCGCATCGCAGACCGCCAGGTCACCGCGTTGCAGCAGCGCATCAATGATGCCGACATTGGCCGAAAAGCCCGTCGGAAACAGCAACACCCGATCTCGCTGCAGCCAGTCGGCGAGCCGCGCTTCCAGCTCCGCATGGGAGGGCGAGTAGCCGGTGATCAGCGCCGAGGCAGCAGAGCCAGACGCGCCCGGCCCGGCACGCAAGCGAGGATCCTGCGCCAGACCCAGATAGTCGTTGCTGCAAAAATTGATGCAGTCGCGACCAGCAACCCGCGCACACCCCGCCCCGGTCGGCTCGACGATGCGGCGCTGGCGAAACCGGTCGCGCTGGCGCAGCGCCTCCAGCTGGTCTGCGATGCGCCGGTTCAGGCCGCCTGACACGACCGGCGGTCCTCGACAGCCTTGGCACCCTCGGGCTCGATACCCAAACGCGCCAGCAGCGCGCGATCGTGCTCGGTGACGGGATTACCGGTGGTCAGCAATTGCTCGCCATAGAAGATGGAGTTCGCCCCGGCCAGAAAGCAGAGCGCTTGCAGCGCATCGTCCATGGCCTCGCGTCCGGCGGACAACCGCACATGCGATGTCGGCATCAGAATCCGCGCCACCGCACTCGTGCGCACGAACTCGAACGGATCGACCGGGTCGGCGTCGGCCATTGGCGTGCCCGGCACGGCGACCAGCTGATTGATCGGCACCGATTCCGGATGCGTCGGCAGATTGGCCAGCGTACGGAGCAAGCCCACGCGATCGGCTCGGGTGTCGCCGATCCCGACAATCCCGCCACAGCAGACCTTCATGCCCGACTTGCGCACGTTGTCCAGCGTATTCAGCCGGTCGTCGTATGTCCGTGTACCGATGATTTCTCCGTAATGTTCCTCGGAGGTATCGAGATTATGGTTGTAGTAGTCCAGCCCCGCGTCCGCCAGCCGATCGGCCTGCGACTCGGTCAGCATGCCCAGCGTCATGCAGGTCTCCAGACCCTGAGCCCGCACCGCGTCGATCATCTGGACCAGCGTGTCCACATCCCGATCCTTGGGGCTGCGCCAGGCAGCGCCCATGCAGAACCGGGTCGCACCGGCCTCCTTGGCGGTGCGCGCCGCCTGTTCGACCTGCTCCACGGCCATCAGCGCCTCGGTCTTCAAGCCGGTGTTGTAGCGCACGCTTTGTGGGCAGTACTTGCAGTCTTCGGGGCAGGCGCCGGTCTTGATCGACAGCAACGTCGACAGCTGCACGGCATTGGGATCGAAATGCTCGCGGTGCACGGTTTGCGCACGGTGCATCAGGTCCGAGAACGGCAAGGCAAACAGGGCATTAACCTGGTCTGCCGTCCAGTCGTGACGAAGTTCGCTCATGCGGGATGTCCTAGCCGGTGGAGGCAGCTAGGCTCGCGAGCGGCACGGTCGCTGTCAACCAGAAAATGCCTAATCGGTTGACAGAGATCTTCCATCGCTGGCTCGCGCCAGAGTGCGCAGGCTGCGAATGCCGGTCCGGCAGCGGCCCGTTTTGCCAGCCTTGTCTGGAGCGTCTGCCACTCAACGACCACGCCTGCGTACGTTGCGCCGAACCCCTGATCCCATCCGCGCCCACGCCATCGCTTTGCGCCCATTGCCTCACCCGCATGCCGGACTTTGATCGCGTACTCGCCCCGCTGCTCTATGCTCCGCCGGTCGATGCCAGCATCCACGCGCTGAAGTTCCGCGGCGACCTGGGCGGCGCCCGACGCCTCGCGCATCTGCTGGACCACAGCCTGCCGGACCTGCCGCCACCGGATGTCGTCATCCCCGTTCCATTGCACCCAAGCCGGATCCGCCAACGCGGGTTCAACCAGGCGCTGGAGATCGCCAGAGCCCTGTGCGCAATGCGTGGATGGCGGCTGGACGCACGAGCCGTGAAGCGGGTGCTGCCAACCCGGCCACAGCTTGGCCTCACCGCCACCGAGCGGCGGCGCAACCTGCGCCATGCGTTCGCCGTGCAGGCCGATCTCGCTGGACGCCGGGTGCTGATCGTGGACGATGTGCTGACCACCGGCGCTACCGCATCGGCTCTGGCCCATGCCCTGCGCAAGGCCGGGGCAGAGGACATCACCGCGCTCGCGGCAGCCCGCACGCCGCGGAACGAGGCCCTGCGGCACCAAGGTGCCGGGCCGCCAGATTTCAGCGTAGGATGAATTTGCCGACGACGGGACCGGGCCCGACGCTGGCTTGTCGTTAGGGGCGCCAGGGGAATCGCATGCCGGACCGTCCGGAGATCACGGTATTACTCAAGGATTGGTCCGCCGGGAATGCGGTGGCCCGCGACCGCCTGATGCCGCTGGTCTACGACGAATTGCAACGAATCGCCCGCCGCGCCATGGCCGGCGAGCACGCCGGGCACACCCTGCAGCCAACCGCACTGGTGCACGAGGTCTTTGCTCGCCTGATCGATGCCGACATTGACTGGCAGGACCGCGCCCACTTCTACGCACTCTGTGCCCGGATGATGCGCCGACTACTGGTCAACCACGCCGAGTCCGTCCGCGCCGCGAAACGCGGTGGCGACGCCCTGCGCGTCACGCTGGAAGGCCTGCCCGAAGCCGCTACGGGGAGCGACGAGGACCTGCTGGTCATTGACGAAGCGCTGAACCGGCTCGCCGAGTTCGATGCTCGCAAGGCCGACCTGATCGAACTGCAGTACTTCGCCGGCCTGAGCTTTCGCGAAATGTCCGCCGTGACCGGATTGTCATCCAGCACACTAGACCGCGAGCTCCGACTGGCACGCGCCTGGCTCAAGGACACCCTGCTGGCGAATTCGTGAGCAGGGTCGCCGCAGCCATGGGCACAATCGGAGCCGAATTCGGCTAAGCCTGTTATGACCCCCGAGCTCTGGCAACGAATCGAGGCGGCCTTCGCCCAGGCCCTGGAGCTGGTGCCCGAGCAGCGGCCGCCGTACCTCGACGCACTCGCCGTCCGCGACCCGGAAGCCGCAGCCCAGGTGCGAAGACTCATCGCTGCGGATGCCGCGGACGATCAGCGCCTACGCCAGCCCATCGGCCGCGCGCTGGAAACCTTTGGCGAGGAACTGGACGACCCGTGGATTGACCGCAGGCTCGGCGCCTATCGCATCACCCGACGCATCGCGACCGGGGGCATGGGAGCGGTGTTTCTGGCCGAACGCGTGGATGCACAGTTCGAGCAGCAGGTGGCGATCAAGCTGGTCGGCACCCAGACCCTCGCGGCTGACGCCCAGGCGCGGTTCCGCGCCGAGCGTCAGATTCTGGCAGGCATGCAGCACCCGTTTATCGCCCATTTGCTGGACGGCGGAACCACCGAGGATGGGGCCGCCTATCTGGTGATGGAATACGTCGTCGGTGAGCCCATCGATGCTTATTGCACGGCCCATCACCTGCCCGTCGACGCAACGCTGCGGCTGTTCAAGAAGGTCTGCGCCGCGGTCGCCTACGCCCACCGCAATCTGGTCGTCCACCGCGACCTGAAACCCGGCAACATCCTGGTCGACGCTCAGGGCGACCCGAAACTGCTGGACTTTGGCATTGCCAAGCTCATCAGCGACACGCCCGATACCGCCGAGCAGACCGTGCAACGCCTGACCCCGGACTACGCCAGCCCTGAGCAGATTCTGGGCGAGCCGGTCACCACCGTCAGCGACGTGTATGCGCTGGGTGTACTGCTCTACAAGCTGCTCAGCGGCCAGCGCCCCTACGAACTGGCCGGGCTGCGGCCGGCCGAGGTCGAACGGCTGGTCGTCGAGACCGGCCCAATCCGACCCAGCGTCGCATCCCGCGGCTCCGATGCCGGCGAGGCGCTGCCGGCGGAACTCGATGCCCTGGTGCTCAAGGCCATGAACCCGGAACCGGAGCAGCGCTACGCCAGCGTGCTTGCCCTGTCCGAAGACATCGACCGCTATCTCTCCGGCCAGCCGTTGCAGGCACGTGCTGGCGGCTGGTGGTACCCGGCTCGAAAATTCCTGCACCGCCACACCGCTGCGGTCGGGCTTGCCGTCACGCTGTTCATCGGCGCGCTCGTGGCGGCCGGCTACCACAACAAGACCCTCACCGCGGAACGCGACGAGGCACGCTTCGAGGCGAGCCGCGCCCAGGCCGTCACCGATTTCCTGATCGACCTGTTCCGCCAGGCCAACCCTAACGAGTCGCAAGGCGAGGACATATCAGCACGCGAGATCCTCGACACCGGCGCCACCCAACTGGACGAACACCTGAGCGACCAACCGCGCATTCGCGCCGAGCTACGGCGCAGTATCGGCACGGTCTACGCGTACCTGGGCCTCTACCAAGCCGCCGCGACCCAATTCCGCGATGCGGTGGCGCTGCACGAGGATCTGGATGATCCTGCGGGCTTGGGTCGCAGCCTGTCCGGCCTCGGTGAGGCGCTGCTAGACCTCGGCCAGCTGGATGAAGCCGCCCTCATCCACGAGCGGGCGCTGAACCTGCGACGCCAGACCTTTGGCGATGTGTCCATCCCCGTGGCCTACAGTCTCAGCGAACTGGGCTATGTCCGGTTCAGCGCCGGCGATTACGTGGCATCGGATGCGCTCGGGCGCGAGGCGCTGACCATCCTGGAACAATCCGGCGCCACCGACGATGACTACTACTCGAACCTGCTCCACAGCCTCGCGCAAAGCCTGCAAATCCAGGACCGCCTGACCGAGGCCGAGCAGTTTTTCCGCCGCTCACTGGAATGGGACCTCGACCACCATGGCGAACGTCACACGAACTCGCTGACCAGCCTGCATGACCTGGCCAGCGTTCTGGTTCAGCTCGAACGCTTTGTCGAGGCGGAGCCGCTGTTTCTCAAGGTTGCCGCCATCGAGACCGACATGCTCGGACCCGACTATCCGCAGCACAATCTGACGCTGAACAGCCTCGGCCAGCTCTACCAGAAAATGGAGCGGCTGGACGACGCCGAGCGGTACCTGCGCGACGCCGTGGAACATGCGCGCCGTGTGCGTGGCGCCGAGCACCAGCACACCGCTTACCTGATCGTCGGGCTGGTCAATCTGCTCAACGAACGGGCACGTTTCGACGAGGCGCAGTCACTGGTGGACGAGGCACTGGCCATCTATGCCGCCACGGTGCCCGACGACTATCCGCACCTCGCGACCGCCCGCATCGCCCAGGCCCGCACGCTGATCGGACTATCGCGGCTCCCCGCGGCGGAGACCGCAGCGCGCCAGGCCTTGGCGGTGTGCGCAGCCGCCCTGCCCGCCGGCCACTGGCTGGCCGAACGCGCACAGGCACTGGTCGACGAAACCGTCGCGGCGCAATCCGCTGGCACCCACTGACATTTTTTCGGTTTCGCTGGGCAAAACCCCGCCGTCTTCCTGCTACCACTCCTAGGAACACCCGATCGGCCTTCGATCCGTGTTCCGCCCAGGGATTTTCAACGGAGTGAAGCAATGGATCGGATCAACCCACTATCACGGACGACACGCTGGACTGTCGTCACCCTGTTCGCCCTCACCATGACCGCCTGCGGTGGCGGGGGTGGCGGCGGCGAAGACCCGGGTCCGGGAACCGGCGGGGGCGGCGGCGGTACGCCGGGCGACAACAACAGCGTGGCCGAGGTGCTGGACGACCTCGGCATCAACACCAGCTACACCGCCCGCGTCGACAACGACGGCGATGCCCTGCCGGAAGACGACTACGCTCCCATGGGCGGCGGCATGATGGTCAACCAGTACTCCGAAGTGATGCTGTTCGGGGTGCCGCTGGAAGACTCCGACGTAGCCGACAACTCCGGCACGCAGAACGCCATGACGCTGACCAATCTCGTGCCCGGCAGCAACAACCGCTACACATGGGAAGTGATCAATGACGAGCCGCTGGCGAACACGCCCTGGACCAGCCTCGGCGCCAAGCGCAACGCCGTGGCCGGCGATTTCGACGGCGACGGACTGGAAGAAATCGCCATCGTCTACCAGGACAGCGGTGACGTGCAGCTGGTGATCCAGCAGGACGCGGACGAAAGCTACGCGCTCAGCACCCCGGTAAGCGTGGACAACGGAACCTACGATGCCCTGTTCGTCACAGCGGGCGACTATGACGCCGACGGACAGATCGATCTGGTCCTGGGGCTGGTGTCCGCCACCGGCAATGCAAGCATCAAGATGCTGGAGAACACGGGTGGCAACTTCGCGTTCAACGGCCTGTCCGTGAATTTTTCCGCGGACAACTTCAACATCGCGCAACTCGTGCTCGCCTCCGGAAACCTGGACTACGACAACGCCTACGAGCTGGCCGTCGTCACCAACGCCGGCACCCTGACGTCGACCAACAACAACCTGTCCGGCGCCGAGCATCGCTATTACCTGTTTGACGATGCCGAAAACAATTTCGCCGAACTGGCCTCCAGCCGGATCAGCTTCGACCCCGGTTCCGGCCGCCGCGAGGCGGTCTACGGCAATGTTGCCCTGGGCGATGTTGATGGCGACAGCATCGACGAGGTCGTGCTAGCCGGCATGAACCAGATTGGCGGCATCAACAGCTCCGCGCCAATGAGCAGTTTCCGTCATGCCGTCCAGGTGCTGGACGATGCCAAGCGCAGCTTCACCCTGCTGGCGAAAACATCGACTCCGGTGCTGCTCGACAACACGGAGCTACCGCCAGATGGCGAGCGCTACTCGGAAGATTCCGGCACCCAGCAGGCAATGAACCACGTGGCATTGACCACTGCGGATGTGGACGGCGACGGCGCGGCCGAGATCCTGGTCAACCAGCGGCTTTATCAATCCCAGCGCAGCACTCCAGGCACCCTGGTGCTGTATGACGATGACAACGATATCGAGACGGGGTTTGCCACCATTCCGGGCATTCACTGGTTCGGCTACAACCGGAGCGACAGTTTCAACTTCAACTGGCGCATGAATGCGGTGGCTGCCGGCGACGTCACCCTCGACGGCCGTGACAACATCGTCCTCTACTCGCAGCGTCAGGGCACAAGCACCAGACAGACGCAGCAAATCCAGGTCTGGGGGCACGACCAGATCAACGGTTGGAGCCTGATCCAGCAGATCGACACCGACAAGCGCAGCAGCATCGGCGCGCAGGACAGCTATTACCCACAGGTGCTGCTGCCCGATGCCGAACTGGATGACGGCTCGTTCGCGATCCAGTTCAGCGAGGGCAGTCACCAACTGGTCTTCACGCAGCCGATCATCATCGCTGCGCTCGCGGGTGCACCCTGCGCCACCGACCTGGGTCAAAACCTCAGCTCCTCGTGCCGGACTGCCTACGGCCAGGGCGTCAATGACAACACGACGCGCACCGATGGTACGACCGCCACCGGCCGACTGTTCGCAGGCTTCGGCGCGGGCGACCCGGTCACGCAGAACAGCTTCGAGATGACCGCCAGCATCGAGCGCACGACCAGCAGCTGGGACATCAGCGGATACTCGCTGACGAAGACGCTGACCTACGAAACCGGGGCGATCGAAGACTCCGTCGTGCTCACCGTCATGCCTATCGATGTGTACGAGTACACCGTGCTATCGCATGTGGATCCGACGCTGGTCGGCGAGGTCGTCACCATCAACCTGCCACGCGAGCCGATCACCACGCTGGTCACGCTGGATTACTACAACCAGATCGTCGACGAGGACTTTCTTCAGATCGGCAGCGATGTGTTCGGGCACACGGAAGGCGATCCGTCCAGCTATCCGACAGCCTCCGACAAGTTAGGCCTGCTGAACCGCTACGACGGGCTAGAGTCATCCGTGGTGTCGGTCGGCGAGGGCCAGGGACAAACCGTGGCCACCATTGAGGAGTTCACAACCACCGGCTCGGGCAACGACTACAGCACGGTCTATGGGCTGGATGTGCGGGCCACAGGTGGTCTCGGCGGCTATGTCGTCGGAGGCTTCTCGGTGGGCTACGGCACCACCGGCTCGCTGGAGGTCACCCATGGCGACCAGACCCTCTACCAGGGCGCGGTCGGCAACATCAGCGAGGCCGCCTTCGATGCCGGCGAGAACTACAACTGGGGCCTGTTCGCGTATCTCTACGACGACCACCGCTCCGGCCAGCATTTCGAGGTGCTGAACTTCTGGGTCGAGGACTAGCGCAAACCAACCGGGCGGCGGCGCGGAGCGGTCGCCCGGTTCTTTCGATTGAAGATCAGGGTCCGCCTAGTTCGCGATCGCCCCGAGATCGAACCCGATCGGCGCCCCCGGCCCCAGCGGCAGACCCAGCAGAATCCATAGCATCACCAGCGCAACGCCGGTGAGCAGCATCCAGATAGAGTACGGGATCATCATCGCGGTCAGCGAGCCGATGCCGAAGTCCTTTTGCCAGCGCTGAGCGAAAATCAGCACCAGCGGGAAATACACCATCAACGGCGAAATGATGTTGGTGGCGGCATCCCCGACACGGTAAGTCGCGGTTGCCCCTTCGGGGCTGATACCCAGCAACAGCAGCATCGGCACCAGTACGGGAGCCAGCAGCGCCCACTTGGCACTGGCCGAGCCCACAAACAGATTCAGAAAGGCCGCGAACAACACGATCAGCCCCAGCGCGATCGGTAACGGCAAGCCACTATTCTCGATAGCGCCGGCGCCATGCACCGCGGTGATCAAGCCCAGGTTCGACCAGTTGAACATGGCGACGAAATGGGCGGCGGCGAAGGCCAGCACCAGGTAGTAGCCCATGTCCTTCATCGCCTCGGCCATCATCGCCACCAGATCGCGGTGCGTCTTGATGGTGCCGGCGGCGGCCCCGTAAGCCCAACCCGCGGCGAGGAAGATCACGAAAAACCCGGCCACCAGCGAGCGAAAGAACGGCGTGGCCGTCACGTACCAGGGCTGGCCGTCGGTGCCCTCCCCGTCGTTGAGCAAGGGCGTGCCCGGCCCGAAGGTCATCAGCGCCCAGAGCAGGCAGACGCCCACAATCGCAAACCCGGCCCAACGCAGACCCTTGCGCTCGGCATCGGTCAGCGGTGCGCTCTCATCGCCAAAGGCTGCGGCCTGATCGCCCGAGGGCGTCCATGTGCCCAGCCGCGGCTCGATGACGCGATCGGTCACATACCAGATCACGGGCAGATAAATCACCAGCAACGCCGAAATGAAGTACCAGTTGCCGGCGATATTCATGCTCCAGCCGGAATCGATTTGCGAGGCATCCATCGCCGCTTCGGTAATCCCGAATAGCAGCGCATCCAGCTGACCCGGCGAGATATTCGCGGAAAAGCCCCCGGACACGCCGGCGAACGCGGCTGCGATGCCTGCCATGGGGTGGCGCCCGGCGGCCGCGAAAATGATCGCAGCCAGCGGAATCATCACCACGTAGCCAGCATCAGCTGCATGGTTGGACAGCATCGCGACGATGGCCACGACCGGCGTCAGCAGGCCCTTGGGGGCATTGCGAACTGCTTGCCGAATCCCGCTCGCGAACAACCCCGACCGCTCGGCCACGCCAGCGCCCAGCATCACTACCAGCACATAGCCCAAGGGGTGGAAGTGCGTGAACGTGGCCGGCATCTGCGTCCAGAGCCGCTGGATGTTCTCGGCCGATAGCAGACTCTGGGCTTGCAGCAACAGCGGTGAACCATCCGCCAGCGTCTGGGTCGGATGCATGGCCGTGACACCGACCAGCGCGCAGACCACCGAGATCCCGATCAGCGCCAGGATGAGATAGAAAAAGATGAAGACCGGGTCTGGCAGACCATTGCCAATCCGTTCGACAAACCCCAGAAACCCTTTCTGATTCATTGCGGTATTGGATTCACTCACCCGCATGCCCCTTTGATTGTTATCCGTTGCAATCCACCATCACAGCGGATTCAGGTGACCCTTGGCAAGCTGACTGCCTGCCCGGCCCGTCGCGCGCCCGAACATTCCATGCTTTACGATGTTCGCGTAGTAACTTCTAATGAACACTCAACTGTCCGCGGAATCGCGCATGAACAGCAGTGCCACTTCCGCACGTACCGTCACTCTTCAGGGCCAGCCGCTGGCGCTAGCTGGTCGGCCGCCTGTAATCGATGACTCCGCCCCGGAGTTCTCCCTGGTATTTTCCCGGCGGCCTGAGGATGCCAGCGCTGACGGTGGGTTCGCCATGCCCGAGCTACGTCAAGTGGGCCTGGACGACTACCGGCACCGCATCAAGCTGCTCAACATCTTTCCGTCAATTGACACGCCCATCTGTGCCGATTCGGTCCGCGCATGCGAATTGTTCGCACGATCACACCCGAAACATGCATTGCTGATGATCTCTGCAGACCTGCCGTTTGCGATGCAACGCTTTTGCGCTGATCACTCGATCAAGAACCTGTTCGCGCTCTCCACGATGGGCGATACGCGCTTTGGCCGTGATTACGGCGTCGGTATCGACACCGAGCCTCTCCGCGGGCTTTGCGCGCGGGCTTGCTTCGTGCTGGATAGCGCCAACAAGGTTCGGCAGGGTTCTACCCCGTTTTCACGGACGGTTTGGAAAGGAGGGTTGTGGCCCGCCCACGGTGCCAGCGCCAGACAAGGCTTCAGAAGTCATCGTAGTCTGGCCGCGTCTTGCCGGCCGAAACGCGCGAACGCGTGCTGCTGAGTAGCTGCGGTGTCTGTTGTTGGATCAACGCCGTCAACGAGCCAAGATCAAGCATCATCATGGCCGAGGCCACAATGCCGATGTTGACGGGATCCAAGCCGCTCTCGATGGCGCGTAAAGTGCGCGGCCTAGGCGAACGAGATCGTCCCGAACAGCCGACTGTTGATGTCGGATATCTGAGCCATAACGGCACTAATACACCGCTTGATTGGTTCAATACGTCAAATAACGCCGTTTCTTTCGTCGCTGACGACCGCACGCTAACGAACGTTGTCGAGCCATAACGACCGGCTCCATCGGGTTCGCCTGTCGGCAAAGGCGACGCACTCAGCACGAACAAGCGGCCCCGCGCGCCGGCGGGGCCGCCACTCACCCGGTTTATCCAGCCACCTTGCGACCGAACATCCGATACAAGGCCGGTAGTACGAGCAGCGTCAGCAGCGTCGATGACACGATTCCGCCGATCACCACCGTTGCCAGCGGTCGCTGCACTTCGGAGCCGGTACCCACGTTGAAGGCCATGGGCACGAAGCCCAGCGAGGCGACGAGCGCGGTCATGAGCACGGGGCGTAGGCGGATCAGCGCGCCGTCGATGATGGCTGGCTCAAGATCCACGCCCTGCGACAAGCGATCGCGGATAAAGGACAGCATCACCACGCCGTTGAGCACGGCGATGCCCGACAGCGCGATGAAACCGACCCCGGCCGAGATGGACAGCGGCATGCCGCGCAGTGCCAGCGCCGCCAGCCCGCCGGTGAGTGCCAGCGGCACGCCGGTGAACACGATCAGCGCATCGCGCCCGCTGCCAAAGGCCGCGTAGAGCAGCGCGAGAATCAGCAGCAGCGTGAGCGGAACGATTAACGACAAGCGTCTGCTGGCGGAGATGAGTTGCTCGAAGCTGCCACCGAAGTCCAGCCAGTAACCTGCGGGCAGATCCACCTGTTCGCGAATCGCGGCTCGGGCCGCTTCGACAAAGCTGCCCAGGTCCTGTCCCCGCACGTTGGCCGTAACGAACACCCGGCGCTTGCCGTTTTCGCGACTGATCTGGTTGGGGCCGGTGATGGTCTCGACACGGGCCACCGCGCCCAGCGGCACGTGCAGCGGCGGAGCGTGGGCCACGCCTAGCGCATCGGCATCGCCGGCGACCATGGCGTCGTCGGCCGGCAGCGGAACGGGCAGATCACGCAGGGCAGCGGGATCATTGCGCAGCGCATCGGGCAGGCGCACGACCAGATCAAACCGCCGATCACCCTCGTAGACCTGACCCACCGCCGTGCCCCCCATGGCCACCTGCACCACCTGCTGCACGCTGGCGACATCCAGCCCATAGCGGGCGAGTTGCGCGCGGTCGGGCACGACCTGAATCATCGGCAGGCCGGTGACTTGCTCGGTACGCACATCGCGCGCACCGGGCAACCCGCGGACCACGCCTTCGATCTGCTCGGCCAGGCCGACCAGGGTGTCGAGATCATCTCCATAGACCTTCACGGCAACGTCGGCACGCACGCCGGCGATGAGTTCGTTGAACCGCATTTCGATGGGCTGGGTGAACTCGTAGTTGTTGCCGGGCACCGCGCGGGCCAGATCGGCCAGCTCGTCCAGCAGCACGGCGCGCGGCTTGCCGGGGTCGGGCCAGTCCTGTCGCGGCTTGAGGATCAGGAAGGTATCGGCGACGGCCGGCGGCATCGGGTCGCTGGCGACCTCGCCGGTGCCGATCTTGGAAAACACGCGCTCGACCTCGGGCAGCTGGCCAACGGCATTCTCCAGCACCTGCTGCATCGCCACCGCCTGCGCCAGGCTCGTGCCCGGTATGCGCAGGGCATGCATGGCGATATCGCCTTCGTCCAGGCTGGGAATGAATTCGGCCCCCATGCGTGTGCCGCCCCAGGCCGCCACGACGACCAGCACCACCGCAGCGCTGACGACTGCCACACGCCAGCGCAGCGCGGCCAGCAGCAGCGGCCGGTAGAGCCGGCGCAGGCCGCGCAGCACCGCGGGGTCGCGCTCCGCCACCCGGCCCCGCATCAGCACCGCGAGCGCAGCGGGCACGAAGCTTACGGACAGCACCAGAGCGGCGAGCAGGGCCATGACCACGGTCAAGGCCATGGGATGGAACATCTTGCCCTCGATGCCACCGAGCGCGAACACCGGAAGGTAGACGATCAGGATGATGGTCACGGCGAACACGCTGGGGCGGATCACCTCGGCCGTGGCGCTGCGCACCAGTTCCAGCCGTTCGCGCAGCGGTAGCGCGCGGCCCGCCGCCCGCTGGGCTTCGCTGAGCCGGCGCAGGCCGTTTTCGACGATGATCACGGCGCCATCAACAATCAGCCCGAAGTCCAGCGCGCCCAGGCTCATCAGGTTGCCCGAGGTGCGGGTGGCGACCATGCCGCTGATGGTCATGAGCATGGACAACGGGATCACCAATGCGGTGATCAGCGCGGCCCGCAGATTGCCCAGCAGCGCGAACAGCACCGCAATGACCAGCAAGGCGCCTTCGACCAGGTTCTTCTCGACCGTGGCGATGGTCTTGTCGACCAGATCAACCCGGTTGTAGACCGGGTTTAGCGTGACACCGTCGGGCAATGAAGCCTCGACCTCGGTCAGGCGCTCGGACACCGCCTGCGCCACCCGGCGGCTGTTGGCGCCGATCAGCATGAAGGTCGTGCCCAGCACCACTTCCTGTCCGTTCTGGGTAGCGGCACCGCTGCGCAGGTGTTGCGACATCGCGACCTCGGCCAGCTCGTCCAGCCGGATCGGCACGCCATCGCGCTTGGCGACGACAATGGCGCGAATGTCGTCCAGGGTCTGCACCTGTCCCGGCGACCGGATCAGGTACTGCACGCCAAACCGTTCGATGTAGCCGGCACCCACGTTGCTGTTGTTGCGGGCCAGCGCCGACATCACGTCATCTACGGTCAGGTCGTAGGCCAGTAGGCGATCCGGCCAGGGCGCGACAAGGTACGTCTTCTCGAAGCCGCCGATGGTGTTGACCTCGACGATGCCGTCGGTCTGCTGCAACTGTGGCCGCACGATCCAGTCCTGCACGGTGCGCAGGTCGGTCGGTGTCCAGGCACTGCCTGGCTCGGCACCGACCGTGTACATGAAGATCTCGCCGAGGCCGGTAGCAATCGGCCCCATCGCGGGCGAGATGGCTGCCGGCAGTTCGTTGCGTAAACCGGCCAGCCGCTCGGCCACCAGCTGACGGGCAAAGTAGATGTCGGTGCCGTCCTCGAACACCACCGTCACCTGCGACAGGCCGTAGCGTGACAGCGAGCGGGTGTAGTCCAGCCGCGGCAGGCCGGCCATCGCGGTTTCCACCGGGAAGGTCACGCGCTGCTCGGCTTCCAGCGGAGAGTAGCCCGGTACGGCGGTGTTGATCTGCACCTGCACGGTGGTGATGTCGGGCACGGCGTCGATGTTCAGGCGCTGAGCGTTGTACACACCCAGGGCGGCCACCAGCACCGCGGCAAACAGCACGAGTACGCGGTTCGCGATCGCGAACCGAATCATGGATTCCAGCATGGGAGCGTCCTCAGTGTTGGTGGCTGGCGCCGGACTTTTCGAGGTCCGCCTTCATCAGGTAGCTGTTGCCGGTGACGTAGCGCGCCCCCGGCTGCAAACCGTCCAGCACTTCCACCACCTCGGCATTGCCGGCACCCAGCTCGACGGATCGAGGCTCGAAGCCGTCGCCCACCTGCTCGAACACGACCGCCTGCCCGTCCATCTGCTGGATGGCGGACCGCGGCACCAGCACCGGTGCCTGGCGGGACTCGACCAGCAACTCGCCACGCACGTACTGACCAGGGCGCAGCGCGCCTTGCGGATTGGGCACGATCACCCGCGCGCGCACCGATTGGGCAGCATGAATCGCGAGCGGCGAGAGCTGGTCGATCACGCCCTGCCCCACGGCGTTGTCGTGCAGACCGAGGATGCGCACCGGCTGCCCGACACGCACCACATCCAGATCGTGGTCAAACACATCGAACTCCACCCACAGCTCGGACAGATCCGCGATCACGAACAGCGGCTCGTTGCCGGTCACCTCGCCGACCTGCGCCTGGCGGCTGACAACCCAGCCACCAATCGGGGCCTTCAGCGGGTAGCTTTGCAGGCTGTCGTTGCTTTGCACCCGCGCCAGCACCTGGCCGGCGTCGACCTGGGTCCAGAGCTTGGCGTCTACCGTCTCGATGACTCCGGCATAACGCGGCCGCACGCGGGACACGCGCGATGGATCGGTGTGTACGCGACCGGTGAGGCTGCGGGTCATGCGCAACGCGCCAGGGCCTGCAAGCGCGGTCCGCACCCCCAGCGCCTGGGCCATGTCGGCAGACATGTGCACCGAGCCCTCATGGGCATCGCCATGTCCTGCTTCGTGGCCATGCCCATGGCCGTGCTCACCTTCGCGCTCGGCCTCCTGCCCGTGCGGTTCGTCATGGGCGTGGTTACCACCGGCAAGCCCTGTCGGGGCGTGGGCCAGCAGTAGAGCCAGTGCCAGTGTGGCTATCGGGAACTGTGATTTCATCCTGCGATCTCCTGATCCAGCGAGCGACCCAGCAGGCGCTCCAGCTCGATGCGTGTCTGGTGATATTCGGTTGCGACTGCGATGCGGCGTTGCTGCCATGCCAGCCGTTCCTGTTGTGCCGTGGTCAGTTCGAGCAGGCTGTATCGCCCCTGGCGGTAGCCTTCGGCGGTCGCGCGGAGGACAGCTTCGGACTGCGGTTCCAGCGCATCCCGAATCTGCTCGAAAGCCTGGTGCAAGGCATCCAGCTCGGCCCAGGCGGTCGTGACCAGCGCCTGGGCACTGAGCCGGGCCGTTTGCTGCGCCCAGTGCGTAGCCTCAGCCTGCGCCTGAGCGCTTGCCTGTGCCGGCGCAGAACGGCGGGCGCTGCCCAGCGGCAAGCCCAGGCCCAGCACCAGCGCCTGATCACCGCTGCCCCGGTCGTCGCGCACCCCCACGGACCATTGCAGGTCTCCACGCGCCTGACTGGCCGCAAGCCGAACCCTGGCCAGGGCCAGATCACGATCGGCTGTGGCCAGTCGCACCAGCGGCGCGTGACGGGCCGATTCCAGCAACCGCGACCGCGCAGGCGGCGCTGGCAGGCGGGTCCAGTCCATCCGCGTTGTGGTGACGCCGCGATTCGGTGTTCCGACGACAATGGCAAGCGCCTGCGCGGCGCCACGGCGGCGGGTTTGCGCCTGGCTGGCCCGCAGCCGCGCGGCCGCCAGCGCCAGCGATGCGCGCTGGGCATCCGCCGCCGAGGCCGCACCGGCGCGCTGCCGCTGATCGCTGGCCTCCGCGGTCTGCTCCGCGACGACGACAGCATCGCGAAGCAGCCGTGCGTCGGCCTCGGCGCGGGCGAGTTCGACAAAGCGGGTGGCGGCGTCAGCCAACAGGTCACGACGCTGCTGATCCAGTTCCACGCGCTCGACCTCGGCCCGCGACAGCGCCTCGGTGCGGCGGAGCATCGGCTTGCCACCCCACTCCAGCACACCGGCGAGGCTGATCGTGGTTTCCAGCCGGTCGGCTCCGGCGAACTCGCCGTTGCCGGCGACGTTCTCCACCTCGGTTTGCAGGGTTAACGGGGGACCGAATTCGGCGGTGTCGGCATAGCCGGACTGCGCCTGGCGCACGGCGTCCATGCGTCGCAGTTCGGGATGGTGTTGCAAGGTCCATTGCAGCACGCCCGGCAGGGTCGCCGGAATGCGTTGCGGTTCGGCCGCTGCCTGTGCAGCGACCAGGGACAACGCCAGCACGGCGCCGCCCTTGAGCAAGATTGGGAACATGATGTTCTCCCGGAAGTGAATCAGTCGGTGCGCGACGGCACCGGTCCGGTTGGGGGAGAACTCAGGTGATTGGCGGCCTCAACTGCGTGCGGCTGCGATGGATAGGCGCATATTGCAGGCACTCGGTGGTGCCCTCACCATGCGCCACCGTCAAATTCAGCGACATCTCGGACGGGATCGCCACACCACCACTGCACAGGTGGAGATGGTGGTGGTGTTCGGAATCGCTGTCGGCGTCGTGATCGACGCTCACCGTCATCAGGTGATCGCGCACTTCCTCATGCGTCATCTGCCCGCCGTCGACATGCGCCACGGATTCGGGAACGCCCGCCATCACGCGTGTCCACGCCACGATCAGCAGCAGCGCAACAAGCCAGGTGGATGGGCGACGAGACGAGGACATTCGATGCGGGATTCGATGCAGTCAGGCGATGGGAACGCCGCTCAGCTTAGGGAAGCGCCGACGGAATTGCACGGTCACGGCCTCAAACCACGACGGCTTGCGGCCAGGTCTCCAACAGCAATCCGACAAAAATCACCGCACCGAAGCGGTGATTGTCCAGAAACGCCGCGAAGCAGGCGGCGGGGTCACGATGGCGGATCTGCCATTGCTGATACAAGGCCAGGGCTGCGGCGACGCCCAGCCCGGCGTTGAACCAGAGTCCGTAGTCTAGCGACAGCCCGAGCATGAACAGCACCCACAAGGTGGTGAACTGGAGCAGCGCGGTGATCACCCGGTCCCCTCGCCCGAACAGGATCGCAGAGGATTGCACGCCGATGGCCAGGTCTTCCTCGCGGTCTGCCATCGCATAGAACGTGTCGTAGGCAATGGTCCATAGAACATTAGCGAGGAACACACCCCAGGCGACCCAGGCCACCGTGCCGGTTTGCGCGGCGAACGCCATGGGAATGCCCCAGGAGAACGCGATGCCCAAATGCGCCTGCGGCATGGAATGCCAGCGCTTGGCGAGCGGATACGAGGCGGCGATGAGCACCGCCGGCACCGACAGCGCGATGGTCAGCCAGTTGGTCTGCAACACCAGCGCGAAGGCTATCGTGGCCAGCAGCATGAACAACGCGACGCCTTCCCAGCGGCGCACGCGGCCTGCCGCGATCGGGCGGTCAGCCGTCCGCTGGACATGCGGATCGATATCGTGATCGGAGACGTCGTTGATCACGCAGCCCGCGGAGCGCATCAGCACCACGCCGAGCACGAAGATCAGCAGGATGCTGCGGTCCGGCGGACCGTCGGCCGCAATCCACAGAGCCCACAGCGTCGGCCATAGCAACAGCCAAACCCCGATGGGCCGATCCAGCCGCATCAGCGCGGCGTAGTCAGCCAGCTTTTGGCGCAGCAACCGCATCGCGACCCGGCTCAGCTGGAACCGAAGACTTCGCGCAGAATCTCGGTGGTGCGCTGGGCCGGATTGTCGCGAATCCGCTTCTCCTCGGCGGCGACTTCCTTGAACAGCGAATCCAGCGCCTGCGAGGTGATGTAGTCATCGAGATCAGGCACGTCCTGGCCGGCCATGGCCATCAGCGGACCCGCCTTCTTCACCAGCGCCTTGTAGTCCTGGGTGACGCCAACCTTCTGCGTGGCATCGATCACCAGCGGGTGCAGTTTCTGGTACAGCGTGTCACCAGCATTCGCGCGAAAGTATTGCGTGGCGGCATCGTCTGCGCCCTGCACGATCTCCAGCGCATCGGCCACGCTCATCTGGCGCACCGCATCGGCCAGCAGATCCGCGGCCTCCGGCACGGCCTGTTCCGCCGCGCGGTTCAGGGTCAGATGAAACTCGTCGACCAGATCCCCGGCGCCGAGCTTGGTCAGCGTCTCGCCCAGGCGCTCCACGCCGCGCGGCAGCGGAATCCGTGCCTGGTCGTTCTCCCAGAAACCATTGGTGCGCCCCAGCGTATTCACCGCCGTGCGTGTGCCCTCGGCCAGTGCCTCGCGGATGCCCTTTGCCGCGGCATCGGCGGTCAGCGGTGCGGCGGCACTGGGCGCATCCTCCGACTCACCGCCAAGCAAGCCTTCCAGCCAGTCGGCCCAACCGGCGTTGGCGGTGGTGGCGGTTGCCAGTGCCAGGATGAAGATGAGTCGGCGCATGTCAGGCCTCGCTGCGAATTCGGAGCGCTACCTTAGCGTGGCGCAAGCCGCGATGGCGACACCACCATCGAATGCCGCATCGCAACAAAAATCGTACGCAAGTCTTGCGACATCGATAGAATTGCGCGCCTTTATCTCCTGCAGCACCCATCCCATGTCCGTCGCCAATCTGCGAAATATCGCCATCATTGCTCACGTCGATCACGGCAAGACCACGCTGGTCGATCAGCTTCTGCGCCAGTCCGGCACCCTTGCCGAGCGCGGTGAACAGCGCGAGCGGGTCATGGATTCCAACGATCTGGAGCGCGAACGCGGGATCACGATCCTGTCGAAGAACACCGCGATCCGGTGGAACGACAACCGCATCAACATCGTCGACACGCCAGGACACGCCGACTTCGGCGGCGAGGTGGAGCGCGTGCTGTCCATGGTGGATTCGGTGCTGCTGCTGGTCGATGCCGTCGACGGCCCGATGCCGCAGACGCGCGTCGTCACGCAAAAGGCCTTCGCGCTGGGCCTCAAGCCCATCGTCGTGGTCACCAAGATCGACCGACCCGGCGCACGCCCCGACTGGGTTATCGACCAGGTCTTTGATCTGTTCGACTCGCTGGGCGCCACCGACGAGCAGCTGGACTTCCCGATCGTTTACGCCAGCGCGCTTAACGGCTACGCCAGCGAGGACGACAGCGTCCGCGACGGCGACATGACGCCGCTGTTCCAGACCATCATGGACAAGGTCTCGCCGCCGGATGTCGACGCCGACGGTCCGTTCCAGATGCGCGTGACGACGCTGGACTACGACAGCTACGTGGGCATCATCGGCATTGGCCGCATCCAGCGCGGCTCCATCGGCCCGAGCAAGCCGGTCGTGGTCGTCGACCGCGACGGCAAGACGCGCCGCGGCCGCGTGCTCCAGGTGATGACCTATCTGGGGCTGGAGCGCGTGGAATCGGACCAGGCCTCAGCCGGCGACATCATCGCCTTCAGCGGGCTGGAAACGCTGGACATCTCCGACACGCTTTGCGACCCCGAAAAGCCGGAGGCACTGCCGGCGCTGGCCGTGGACGAGCCGACGATGAGCATGACCTTCGAGGTCAACAAGAGCCCGCTGGCGGGCCGCGAGGGCAAGTTCGTCACCAGCCGTCAGATCAGGGACCGGCTGGACCGCGAGCTCAAGCACAACGTGGCGCTGCGCGTCGAACAGATGAACGATCCGGACAAATTCAAGGTGTCCGGCCGTGGTCAGCTGCATCTCGGGATTCTGATCGAGAACATGCGCCGCGAGGGCTATGAGCTGGCGGTGTCACGCCCGCAGGTAATCACCCGCCAGGCCGACGGCAAGACGCTGGAGCCCTGGGAGCAGGTGACGGCGGATGTGGAATCCGAACACCAGGGCGCGGTGATCCAGGCCCTGCAGGAACGCGGCGCCAGCATGCAGAACATGACCCCGGATGCCACCGGCCGCGTGCGCCTGGAATTCCGCATGCCGGCGCGCGGGCTGATCGGCTTTCAGACCGACTTCCTGTCGATGACCAGCGGCACCGGACTGATCTACCACGTCTTCGAATCCTTTGACGAGGCCAGCGCGCAGGGCGTGGGCCAGCGGCACAAGGGCGCGATGATCTCCAATGGCGACGGCAAGTCGCTGGGCTACTCGCTGTTCAACCTGCAGGAACGCGGCCGGATGATGATCGGCCCCGGCGAAACCATTTACGAAGGCCAGATCGTCGGCGAGCACAGCCGCGACAACGACCTGGTCGTGAACCCGCTCAAGGGCAAGCAGCTCACCAACGTCCGCGCATCCGGCACCGATGAGAACATCATCCTCACCCCGGCGATGAAGCTATCGCTGGAACAGGCGCTCGAGTGGATCAACGATGACGAACTGGTCGAGGTCACGCCCGAGAGCGTGCGCCTGCGCAAGCGTTACCTGAAGGAACACGAGCGCAAGCGCGCCGGTCGCCCGAGCTAATCCATCAACTGACTGCTGGTCGGCCCCGGACCGGGGCCGATCAACGCTGAGCGCTGCGCAACGCGGCCTCGAATGCCCGACGCGCCCAATCGGCCGCGAGTGCCGGATCGTCGTGAATCTCCTCCGGTGCGAGGTGATACGACATGCGCACGATGCGCCCTCGCTGTGGGAACTCAAAAGCCGGCAGGTCACGCGCTTCGAATGCCGGCCTGCTGAGGTCGTCGACCTTTAGATAAAGCGTATCGTCGGCCACGAGACCGAACATCAGCCCGGCGTGGTAGATGCCATGGCCGCCGAACATGCGCCGCGCAGCAATCGGCCCGAACTCGGCGAAGACCTCGTTCAAGTAGTCGACGTATTCGCTCATGTCCCGGCGCTCCGTATCGCTGTGATCCGGCGCAGTATCACCGATGCAGTCGACGATCACGTGGCCGATCAGGCCAGCGCGTCGTCCGCCACGCGATAGCGCGGGTCTTCCTTGTAATCGACCTCGATCATCTTCTGGGCCTTGTCGAGCAGCTGCACGCAGTCCGGGCTCAGGTGCCGCAGCGTGAGTCGCTTGCCGGCGCGGTCATACCGCTCGGCCAGCGCGTTCACCGCCTCGATGGCCGAGTGGTCCATGAGCTTGGCGCCGCGAAAGTCGATCTCCACCTCATCCGGGTCATCAGCGGGCGAGAACTGCTGCTGAAAGTCGGTCACCGATGCGAAGAACAACGAGCCCTGCACGTCATAGATCTTCCGGCCGTTGGGCGCGATGCTGGATGTCAGCCGCACCTGCTTGGCGTGCTCCCAGGCGAAGACCAGCGCCGAGACGATCACACCGGCCACGACTGCAATCGCCAGATCGGCTATCACCGTGACGCCTGCCACCAGCAAGCCGATGAACACGTCGGCGCGGGGCACCTTGCCGAACAGGCGGAAGCTGCCCCACTCAAAGGTCTTCTCGGCGACGACGAACATCACGCCGATCAACGCGGCCAGCGGAATCCGCTCGATCAGCGCCGAGCCAAACAGGATGAAGGACAACAGGAACAGCGCGGTGGCGATGCCAGACAAGCGATGCAGCGCACCGTTGTTCACGTTGATCATGCTCTGCCCGATCATCGCGCAACCGCCCATGCCGCCGAAGAAGCCGGTGACCACGTTGGCTGCACCCTGGGCGGCGCATTCACGATTGGCGCGACCACGGGTGTCGGTCATCGCATCAATCAGGGTGAGTGTCAGCAGCGATTCGATCAGCCCGATGAAAGCGAGAATCAGCGCATAGGGGAAGATGATCTTCAGCGTTTCAAGATTGATCGGCACCATCGGGATGGAGAACGCCGGCAGGCCGCCCTTGATCGAGCCGAGATCGCCCACGGTCTTGGTGTCCACGCCAAACCCGATGACCAGTACCGAGGTCGCGACGATCGCCACCAGGGTGGCCGGCACCGCCTTGGTGAGTTTCGGCAGCAGGTAGATGATCGCCATGGTCAGTGCGATCAGGCCGGCCATCAACGCGACCGGCCCCGGCGCCATCCAGCTCGTGCCGCCAGCAGGCGTGGCGACCTTGAAGTGCTGAAACTGCGCCAGGAAAATCACGATCGCCAGCCCATTCACGAAGCCCAGCATCACCGGATGCGGCACCATGCGGATGAACTTACCCAGGCGCAGAATGGCCGCCAGCAACTGCAGGATCCCCATCAGCACGACCGTGGCGAACAAATACTGCACGCCATGCTCGACGACCAGTGCCACCATCACCACGGCCAGCGCGCCAGTCGCGCCGGAGATCATGCCCGGCCGCCCACCGAACGCGGACGTGATCAAAGCCACGATGAACGCGGCATAGAGACCGGTTAGCGGCGAGACCTGCGCGATCAGCGCGAAGGCAATGGCCTCGGGCACCATGGCCAGCGCGACGGTGAGCCCGCTGAGCAGGTTGGTCTTGAGTTCGGTCGGCGTGATGTTCAGCAAAATGGGCTCCGTTGACACAACAGCGAGGTGCCCACGACGACCGATCAACCGGCCGGACACCCTTGAATTTCGGGTTGAGATGCGCCCCGTCAGGGAACGTCAGCGCGGTAGTGCGTGACCCGGCCTTGCGCCGGACTTGCCACGAGGCACGCGGGTCTTGCTCGCGGCCTCTGCGGCTCAAAGCACCGTTGTGCGCCGCAACATTGTCCGTGAACTCAGCGCGGGCGTCTACCCGGCGGCGTTCGGAGTCGACGTGTTCTTGGTCGCTTTGGCGGACGGCGCAGCCGGTGTCGGCGCTTTGTAAATGACGCCGTCCTTCATCACGAATCGCACATCGCGCAACACGCCGACATCACTGAGCGGATTGCCCGGCACGGCGATGATGTCCGCGACCATCCCCTGCTCCAGCGCACCCAGTCGATCTTCCTGCCCGAGCACGATCGCCGGGCTGACCGTGGCCGAACGGATCGCATCGGCCGGGGGCATGCCGGCGGCCACCATGTAGACAAATTCCCAGGCGTTATCGCCATGAGCTGACACGCCGGAATCGGTCCCGAACACAATCTTCACGCCCGCCTTGTAGGCCCGGGCAAACGTGTCCTGGATCTTCGGGCCAATGGCGGCCGCCTTGGGACGGACGACGTCAGGGAAAAAGCCGTCGATATGCGATTTCTCCTCCACCCATTTGCCGGCGATGATCGTCGGCACGTACCAGGCGCCGAAGCGCTTGAACAGATCGATCGCCTCTTCGTCCATGTAGGTGCCGTGTTCGATGGTGGTCACCCCGGCACGGATTGCCCGCTTCATGCCTTCGGCGCCATGCGCATGGGCGGCGACATGAAACCCGTAGTCCCTGGCGGTATCGACGATGGCCGCGATCTCATCCTCGGTGAACTGGGCATTCTGGCCGCTGGACGCCACCAACAACACACCACCGGTCGCGGTGATCTTGATCAGATCCGCGCCGTCCTTGTAACGCTGGCGAACGGCTTGGCGCGCATCCGCCACCCCATTGATCACCCCTTGCTTCGGTCCCGGATCGCCCTGCAGGTCAGCGCGCATGCCGTTGGTGGGATCAGCATGACCACCCGTGGTCGCGAGCGACTTGGCCGCGGTAAAAATGCGCGGGCCGTCGACCAGCCCGGACTGGATTGCCCGCTTCAGCGCTACCGAAACGTTGTAGCTGTCACCCAGGTCGCGCACCGTCGTGAAGCCGGCCAGCAACGTGCGCTCGGCGTAGACGGCCGACTCCAGGGCGATGTCCGCCGCATCCACGTGGAATTCCTTGAGATAGGTGTCCGGTCCGAACTCGCCGGTCAGATGCGTGTGCATGTCGGTCAGGCCGGGCAAGCAGGTCAGACCCTCCAGCGTCCGCGCATCGCCCGGCTCCGCCCCTGGCTCGACGGACGCGATCTCGCCATCTGCGACGGTGATCAGCACGTTGCTCACCGCCCTGCCCCGGCGCACATCGATCATCGATTCGCAGAAAATGGCCTCGGCCCAGGCCAGGCTCGGCAACAGCAGAACACCCAACAGCAGTACACGCATGACGGTCAACAACACAGGTTCATGCTCAGGGTATCGCAAAGCGGTTCCACCAGAGCGAGACCGCCAGGCTGCTCATCCATGTGCCACCGGCTTGGACGGACATACCATGGTGGCCGAACATCAATCACCGAGTCAGGCCGTGATCGAACCACCCGTCATCAAGACCCTTTCCGGGCAGGCAGCGTCCGCTCACGCCGACACGCTGGCCCGGCTGCGCATTGAGGTCTTTCGCGAGTGGCCCTACCTGTACGACGGTAGTGAGGCCTATGAGCGCAACTACCTGACGACGTACTTCCAGTGCCCGCAGAGCCTCATCCTGGTGGCTTGGGCCGGTCAGCAGATTGTCGGCGCCTCCACCGCCCTGCCCCTGGCCGACGCGGACCCCGACATGCAGGCGCCGTTTATCCAGGCCGGCTTGTCACTGACGGAGTGGCTCTACTTTGGCGAGTCCGTCGTATTACCGGAGTATCGCGGGCTGGGCCTCGGGGTCGGCTTTTTCGCCGAACGGGAATCGCATGCACTCAGTCTGGGCTTGCGGTACTGCACGTTCTGCGCGGTGGAACGGCCAAACGACCACCCCGCCCGGCCGCGACACTATTTCGGGAACGAGCGCTTCTGGGAAAACCGTGGCTACCTGCCAATGGACCTGCGCTGCCACTTCGGCTGGCCGGACATCGGCAGCGACGCGACGACCGACAAGCCCATGCGCTTCTGGAAACGCGAGCTGCCCGAAGGTGTGTAGAAACGAGAGGCGGCGCTCCCCCGAGCGCCGCACCCTCCGGTCACAAACATCCCCGATTGCGACCGCCCCACTCCCGAGGTTTGGCTAGGCGACTTCAGCCTGCCCGGCGACCGCTTATGGCGCCAGTTCGAAACTGGACAGAATCGGATCGTGATCCGATGCGGCCATCGGGCTGTTCGCGAACTCGATGTTCGTATGCACAATGTCGACGACCGGCGACGCGCTGGCCAGGGCATCCGTCACAAAAATATGGTCCAGCGCCTGGCTGTTGCCGTTGAAGATGAAGGTGTAGCGCTCCAGCTGATCCAGGCCGGTCACGTCGAACAGGTCGCTCAGCACGTTGGATGAATCGTCGGCACCGGCAAGTATCTGCAACGGCTCCTCGAAGGTGAACTCGTTCATGTCGCCCAGCACCACGACATTCGCGTTCGCATCGATGGCCAGCGCGTCATCGACGAACTGGTTGACGATGGCCGTCTGCGCACGACGCTCATCCTCCGAACCGTTCACAAAGGGCTGGATCGCGCCGTTGATCGGCGTACCACCCCCCTTCGATGAGAAATGGTTGTTCACCACGACGACGCGGTGACCGTTAAAGTCGAAGGCGGCTGCCAGCGGTTTGCGAGCGCCGGCAAACGCGGTGTTGCCGGGCTCGATCAGACCCGGGTTGAAGCTGAGACCGACCACGCCAGCGTCGTTCTGCGGCAGGGTGGAGTCGTTGCCGGTACCGGCGGTGCCTGCCACCAGCGTGACCCGCGCGGCGTTGTAGAGGAATGCCTGTCGGATGTTGCCGCCCGGCTGGCCGCCGTTGGTCTCGGCCACCGCCGGAGCGACTTCGATGGCGGTGTAGGTCGGGCCGCCCGCGTCGACAATGGCCTGGACCAGCGCGCCGAGCGTGTCGCTGGCAGACACGACGCCATCGTTGATCTCGGCGCCGGAGTTGTCCTGAACTTCCTGCAAACCCACGATGTCCGGCGTTGCCAGCGCCGTCACGATCTGGTTGGCGATGGCGCCAAAGCGGCCATCGCCCGCGTCATCGTCGACCTCGCCGGCATCCATGTCGTCAACGTTGGCGACGTTCTCGACCACGGGGTCCAGATTCAGCACGTTGTAGGTCGCGACAGTTAGCTGGTTTCCGGTAGAACCGATGCCAGTGACCTCGCTCATCTGGTTTGCCGAGATCACCGCAGGCAGGGTGGTCGGCACCATCTGGAACTCGCCGAAGTCATAGCCGAGCACGCCGGTCACGACGCCATCGAACTGGTCACCCACGTTCACCGAAGGCGTGTCGCCGGAGAAGAAATCCCCGTCAATCTGAATCTGCATGCGCTCCGGGTTGTAGTCCACACCCCCATCGCCCTGATCCAGGCGCGACACGACGCCACCGGGCAGGATGTCCAGGCTCAGACCACCTCGGGCATTGATGCCTGTCGCCCCCGTCCCGGCGTCGGGCACGATGAAGATCTCGCCGAAGCGATTGGTTCCGGAGATTGCCATCGGGTTGGTCACGGCGATCTGCATGGCCTCGAGCGACTCATAGAAGTCCAGGCCATCGGCATCCGGATCAAACGTGGTTTCCGACGGTTCATCCACACGGCCCACCGTGTCGTCATCAATGATGGTGGTCGACGGAATGATGCGGTCGTTGCCACCAGCCAGACCAACCGTGGTCGGCGTGACGCTGGTATTGGTGAAGGGGTTGGCGATCTCCACCTTGGTCGACAGCGAAATCTGCGTGGTCGACAGGTTTCCGGTGCTGACGCCGCCCGGATAGAACTCGCTCACCGTGCCGTCAACCTCCAGCACCTGGCCAACCTCGGCATCGGTGCCGAACTCGAAGACGAAGATCGCATCGGACGTCGCGGAATCGCCGTCGCCATCCGGATCCTGTAGATAAAAGCCGACAAAATCGACACCCGT
Source organism: Abyssibacter sp. (assembly GCF_964229365.1). Lineage (NCBI taxonomy): Bacteria > Pseudomonadati > Pseudomonadota > Gammaproteobacteria > Chromatiales > Oceanococcaceae > Abyssibacter > Abyssibacter sp. Next base: position 71,892 of record NZ_CAXRDQ010000006.1, read on the forward strand.
CACGATGCCCTGGGTTCGCACGGACTCACCGACCAGCGTAGACGCATGGCCGGCACCCTGAATGGCGGGGATGGCGACCAGCGGCACTGGCGGCGGCGGGGTGGAGTTGGACTCACCCGCCGTCGGGTTGTCGCGGGTTTCGAAGGCGCCGCCATTGCCGGCCCCGCCCGCGCCATCGTGACTGCGCGCGATGGACGCCGTGTCCGACGACTCGTTGGCCTGCACACCATCGCTGGAGAACACCGCCAGAAGCCCGGCGGCGTCCGAATCATTGGTTCCGTAGACCACGGAGTCGATCAACCCCGTGGTCGTGGCCGCGGTGTCATTCGGGAAGTCCTCACCATTCCCCGCATAAAGCGCCACGGCATCGGCGCCGTTCTGCAGCCAGAACGTGCGCGAGATGACGATATCGGCGCCACCGGGCGTATCCGGCCCGCCGATGACGAAGAATCCGTTCTCGTCAGTCGCAAAGCCATCCAGATCGATGGCGCAGGGCTCCGGTGAGTTGCCGGCGCAATACGAAAGATTGTCGCTGCCGTTGAACAGCACCACGACCAAGCCATCCAGCGGCGTATTGCCCAGCCCGCCATCGAACAGCTCGATGAACTCGGCGGTTTCGTCACCGGGGCCATCCGCGTCGATCTCGTTGATCAACACGCGGGCGGTGAAGCCGTCCAGAACCGCGTCGTCGCGCTGCGCCAGATTCTGGATGCGCAGGTCGTCGGCCGCCTCGACATCGGCATCCGAAAACGCCGCGCTGGCATCGGGGAAATTCGCCGCAAGATACTCGGCCAGCGCATCTTGCTCGCTGTTGTCCGGAGCGAAGGTTGCGGTGCCGGTGGTCGCAGCGTCGTCGCCTGCGGTGATGTCCACCCGGTCGGCCGCGCCTAGCGAGTCGAACGGGTAGCCGTCACCACCACCAGCAAGAAAGTCCAACGTCACCATGCGGAAGGTCCGGCTGGGATCGCCCACCAGTTCACCCTCCGAGACGACCACGTCGGAGACCGTTTCCGGCCCGGCGCCATCGGCGTCCAGAACGATCAGCGACTGCAGACGCATCCCGTTGCCCGCACCGGCTGTATCCCGACCCTCGGCCGCAGGGTCGAAGCTGAACTGAATGCCGCCGACCTGCGGAAAGCGGCCCTGGGTCACGGTGCCGACATCGGCGAACCCGATGCCGTACTCGAGAATGTCCTTCAGCTCAGCAGCGGTGACCGTGACCAGGCTCAGGCCGTTGTTGAAGCTCAGCGCATTACTGATATCGAACTCGCTGATATCACCGTCTTGCTTGCCTGCAGCCGGAATCGCAGCCGGCGGCGTGCGCTGGGCATCAGCCGGATCGTTCGTGCCCGGTGGCTGGGTCACCTCGCCGATATCGTCGCGAATGCCACCGCCGTTCTTGATCGAGATCGTCGCACGCGCGTCCACCGCCTGCGCGGCGGCGAGGTTGGCGTCGGCCGTCAGATTGCCCAGGTTGGTTTCTTCGGTACGCACCGAGCCGCGAACCCCGTTCAGGTAAACCGACGTATTGCCGAAGATGTTCGACTCGCGGGCGATCAGCACATCGGACACCGCATCGACAATGCTCTGCACGCCGGCGTTCGGACTGGGACCGCCCACGGCAACTACACCGGCGTCATCGGTGGCATAGGCACCGTTGACCGCGTCGTCCAGGGTGTCGAGAGACAGCACGCCATCGGCGCTGAAACCGGCGACGAGCTGACCGACATAGCGGTAATTGCCGTCGGTGTTCACGACCAGCACTGGCTCGCTGGAGGCCGAGCTGTATTGCAGCGGGTAGTCATCCACGGCGGTATCGCCCGCGCGCAGGGCATCGTTGCTGTCGGCAAGCAGCGTGTTGGAACCACCGGCGACGATGATGTCGACGCCGTCCAGCCGCGTGGCCAGGGCCTGCTCGATGGCGATCTGCTGCATGTGCGCCAGCAGGATCACCTTGTTGATGCCGGCATCGGTCAGGGCAGTCACCGTCGGCTGGATCTCGGCGGCCAGCGCATCAAGGTCGTCGCTGTTGGCCGCGTTGAAATCCATCGGCGCGATGCCAACATCGCCGGGCGAGGAGATCGTGCCCAGCGTCGGCGTCGTCGCACCGACAACACCGATCTGCTCACCGCCTATCGTGATCACGACGCTGCCGGCGATGCTGTTCGCCTGCGGGGCCGAGCCATCGGCGACGACCAGACCGGCCAGGTTGGCGTCCGGCGCAAAGTCGAGGTTGGTCGACAGGTAGGGAAAGGCCGCGCCCGGATAGCTGTTGCCGTCATCCGAGTTCATCGCGACCAGTCCGGCGACTTCGCCGGTGCCCAGATCGAACTCGTGGTTGCCGAAGGCCGAGGCCTGAAAACCCATGGCGTTGGCGATCAGGATATCGGCCCGGCCACCCTGCCCGGAGTCTGGCAGACCCAATGCCGCAGCGAAGTCCGAGGCGTTCGATGCCGAGTAGAACGGGCCGGGAATATAGTTGTCGCCCGACAGCAGTTTCAGCGTATTGGCGTAATCGTCTTCCAGCGCCGACAGCACCGCCGAGAAGCGGGGCGCGTCGTCGATGGCCGGACCGCCGGCCTCGAAATCCGCCGCGTGCAGCAACTGCAGCTGGAAGCTGGCACCTGCGATCAGCGGATAGGCATCGTCCACATCCGCCACGCCGTCGCCATCGTCGTCGGTGTCGCTGACATCGGGCTCGCCGTCACCGTCGGTGTCGGTGGCTTCGGATTGGGTCGGGTCGTTGGGGAAGCCGTCGTCGGCATCGCTCACGCCATCACCGTCGCTGTCACCGTCCAGCACGCTGTCCGTGCGCGCTGAAACGTACTGGATGCGCGTATCGGCCGCTGGCTCGACATCGGCGGTACCGAAGGCATTGCTCGCATCCGGATAGGTCGCCAGCAGGTATTCGGCCAGCGCGTCCTGCTCGCTGTTGTCGGGCGCGAACACTGCCGGACCCGTGGGCACCTCTTCGCCGGGCTGGGTGATGTCCAGGCGATCGGGAGCCGACAGGCTGTCGAAGGGATAGCCGTCGCCACCGCCGGCAAGAAAGTCCAGCGTCACCAGACGGAAGCTGCGATCGGGGTCGCCGACCAGCTCGCCGTTCTTGACCACGACGTCACCGGCCGTCCCTGCGCCGGCCCCATCGGCATCCAGCACCACCAACGACTGGATGCGCATGCCCTGCCCCGCGCCCGCGATGTCACGGCCGGCCGCTGCCGGATCGACGCTGAACTGGATGCCGCCGACCTGCGGGAAGCGGCCCTGGGTCACGGTGCCGACGTCATCGAAGCCGATTGCGTATTCCAGGATGTCCTTGAGTTCTGCCGCGGTCACCGTGACCAGGCTCAACCCGTTGTTGAAGCGCAGCGCGTTCTGAATGTCGAACTGGCTGATGTCGCCCTCGGCCTTGCCGGCGGCTGGAATCGCCGCCGGAGGCGTGCGGACCGCGTCGGCCGGATCATTGGTGCCCGGCGGTTGCGTCACATCACCGATGTCATCGCGAATGCCGCCGCCGTTCTTGATGGAGATCGTGGCGCTGGCATCCACCGCCTGCGCAGCCGCCAGGTTCGCATCGGCCGTCAGGTTCCCGAGGTTGGTTTCCTCGGTGCGAACCGATCCACGCACCCCGTTCAGATACACCGCCGTGTTGCCGAAGATCGCGGATTCGCGTGCGATGAGCACATCCGATACGTCTTGGGCAATCGCCGCCACTTCCGCGATCGGCGCGGGATCCCCAAGATCGGCCACACCCTGCGCGTCGGTGGCGTAGGCACCGGAGAACACCGGATCGATGGTGTCCAGCATCAACGCACCATTGGCGTCGAAACCGACGACCAGGCGTCCCACGTAACGGTAGTTGCCGTCCGTGTTGACCACGGCCACCGGCTCGCCGGAGCCCGAGGTGAACAGCTTGGGATAGGTGCCGGCCGCAGTGTCGCCGGCGCGCAGACGGTCGTTCGCGTCCGCAAGAATCGTGTTGGAGCCACCGGCGACGATGATGTCCACGCCGGACAGCCGCGAGGCCAGCGCCTCTTCGATGGCGATCTGCTGCATGTGCGCCAGCAGAATCACCTTGTCGATGCCGGCGCCGGTCAGGGCGTCGACGGCAGGCTGAATGCTGTCGGCCAGATCATCCAGGCTGTCCGAGTTGGTCGCGTCGAAATCCATCGGACTGATGACGACGTCGCCGCCGGGGCTGGAGATGGTGCCCAGCGTCGGCGTCGTCGCACCGACAACACCGATCTGCTCGCCGTCGACGGTTATGACCACACTGCCCGCAATGCTATTCGCCTGCGGCGCCAAGGCGTCGTCGGCGACCAGGGGACCGAGATCCGCGTCAGCCGCAAAGTCCAGGTTGGCGGAGAGGTACGGGAAGGCTGCACCCGGGTAGGTCTGCGCCTCCACGCTGTTCTCAGCGATCACGCCGGCCAGCACGGCCGGCCCCAGGTCGAACTCGTGGTTACCCAGAGCCGAGGCCTGGAAGCCCATGGCGTTCATGATCAGCATGTCCGCCCGCCCGCCCTGACCGGAGTTCGGCAGGTTCTGTGCGGTTGCAAACTGTTCGGAGTCCGACGCCGAGAAGAACGGCCCCGGAATGATCACATCGCCCGACGACAGCGTGATGCTGTGCTCCGGCATTTCACCACGCAGTTCGCTGAGCACGGCGGAGAATCGCGGCGCATCCTCAACCGCCGGACCGCCGGCCTCCATGTCCGCCGCATGCAGTAGCTGCAACGTGAAGTCGGCGAGGTTGACCAGTGTCGGCGCCGTGGGCAGCGCGGCGACAAAATCCGACAGTGACGAAGTCAGGCCGCTGACCGTATCGCTCGCCGCGTTCACACGGATGTCGGTCAAGGCCTGCAACGTGCCGTCGCCCAGCAACTTGGCGATAACCAGGGAAGACTCGTCGGTGCCCGCTGGTAACGACGATGCGTCGTAGGGCACGGTGATGCGCACCGGGCGTTGGAACTGCGTGCCGTCCGGGCCGATATCGATGATCGGGCCAGCCGTCCCTGCGGGGGCTGCGCGGGTGGCGACGTCCAGCGTCACCGTCGCGTTGGCGGGCAGCGCGTTCTCGTCGAGATCGATGGATGCACCGGCGCCGGGCTGGCCCGTCGGAATCGTCACGGTGCCGCCGTTCGCGGCGTTGACGGGCTGGCTGACTCCGGTCATCGGAGTCTCGGCATCCTCGTCAATGGTGATGGTTGTGGGGTCTCCACAAGCCGCAAGAACCAGAAGCAACGCGAAAGGCAGCGCGCGCAAACCGCGCATCGAAAGTGCATCCATCACAGTGTTCGTCTCCCTGAAACCATGGCGCAGCGCGCGGCGGCGCGATGCGATCTGGTCGGACGCTAAGGACGCTCTGTGACTCGCGGGTGACGAACGTTTAACAGTTTTGTTTCAGGCCGTGATGGCGGGCCGCTGAGGCACGGTCGCACCACCACCCACAGAACCGGTTGGGCCGGATTGGTCGCGAAATGCGCGTATCAGAGACCCAGCGCGTCCAGCATGGACGGGTCGAACACCTGAGCGCCGGCTTGGGTTCGGGTGATAGAAAACTCCCCCGCATAATCCCAGACGGTCCAGCCGAACCCCGCCTCTTCGATCAACCGCCGGCTATCCCCGAGCCAGCGCTCCCGGTCGGCCGGCGATGCCAATTCGATCACGCCGAATTCGGTGCATTGCGCTGTCACCCCGTGGCGCCCGGCCCACTGCTTGACCATCTGAATCCGCGTTCGCAGCTTGCCGGTGTCCCAGCGTTGTTGACCGTAATGCTCGACATGCGAACGGGCACCGGCATCCGCTTTGGCTGCCGCCGCTTTCACCGCGTCCGGCGAACTCGGAAACGGCAGATCACGCATGCGCCGCCACATGTCCCAGCCCCAGCTAGCGCCCTGATGAGTGAAGTTGTGCGGAGTGTAGAAGTGAAACCCGTAGATGACGTTGCCATCGGGCAGCGGCGCCAGCATGGTCAGATCGGTGGGATCGGAAAAATGCGCGCCGGTGACGATAATGCTGTGATCGGGCGCCGCCTCACGAATCGTTTCCACCAATCCGCGTTGCAACCGACCCCAGGCCCAGGGGTTCTCGGTTTCCGGCTCGTTGAGCACTTCCAGCGCCAGCCGGTCTTCCGGAACATCCGACAAGCCGCGCGCGAGCTGCGCCCATTGCGAGGCGAATACATCCACCGCGCCGCCGCTGGCAAACAGACGCTTCTTGGCCTCCGAATCCATCTGCATGACCACGATGATCGCAAGGCCGGCGTCCATCACCGCAGCGATGTCCCGCTTCAGTCGCGCGATTTCGGAGCCGCGCAACACGCCAGGCCGCTCGGCCTCGAACACCCGAACCGGGTCCACGGGCAGGCGCACATGAGTGAACCCTGCCTCGCGGATCCCGGCCAGATCAGCCGCCTCCAGCGCGTGGCGTGAACGAATCACCGGGTTGGGGGCCGGTCCCGTCCACCAGTGAGACAGGTTCACCCCGCGCTGGAGCGCTGTGACCAGGGCCGGGCTGGGCGTGTCCGCGCCGGCGTCGAAACGCTCGCAGGCGGTCATCAGCAACAGGCCTGCGGCCAATAGCGGTAGAGCCCGAACATGCGCGCCGGGGCGGAAGAAACGAACAATTCCCATCGGAGTTCCAAGTGTGCGAAGTCAGGCACCTGCCTGTTCATTGTGCACAACATCGACACCAGCCGGCTGCTACACTGCCGGCCATTGCTGGAAGCGCTTGATATACATGAAACAAATCGTCTGGGCTCTGGGGGCGGCCGCGATCGTGACCTCGACCGCGCACGCGGAATGGCGTTATCTCATTCTGAATGAACCGCTGGATCAGCAGGTGCGGGAGAAACGTGCCGAACCGGTCCAACCACCGAGCAGCTTCGGCAACCGGGTAGACGACGTGCTCGACATCGTCATGAACGGTTCGGTGCGCGGCCAAGCCGAGGTCATCGTGACCGCCGACGGCAAGACCTTGATCTCCGGCGACGGTGCCCGTCTGGCCGGCCTGGGTTTCGGACCAGGCGATGACGTCCCGCAGACCGGCTATTTCTATCCGCTGGCTGACCTGCGACCCGCCGTGCAGGCCCGGGTGGCGAGCGGGCAGTTGCGTATGCAGACGGGCATCGACCCGGCGCTGCACCGTACGCCGGGCATTAGCCGCTCGCAGAGCCGGCCCGCGGTGGCGCCCATCGTCGATTCGACTCCCGGCTTTGAAACCCGCCCGCTGCCGACAAGCCCGGCGCTGCTACCGGCGCTGCCGCCCGCACAGCCGCTGACCCCGGCTGCATCGGCCTACGCTCAGCCGCCAACACCGCAGCACAGCTTGCCGTGGCCGGATGCCCTGAATGCACCGATGCCAGCCGCGTCGACGGCATCAAGATCGTCACAGGAAGAAGTCATGATTGCCGTGGACGGACAACCGCGCGGCGTGGTGATAGCGCGCATCGGAGCGGGCGGGCAACCGCAGCTTGCGGTGGGCGACTTGCAGGCGCTGCGGCTGCCCGTGCCGGCTGCCTCCGTCGACCGAGGCTACGCCGTACCCGGCGATCTGGCGCAAACCTACGAAACCCAGTACGACCCAAGATCTGCCGAACTGCGGCTGTCGACACGGCAACCGGACCGCTGGTACCTCGCCGATGGCGACGGCAACGAAGCGACTGGCTGTTCCGCCACCGGACCGCGGTCCAGGCCAGGGCCACGGTCGAGGCGCGGAGACTGCTGATATGCCGCTGCTTAAGCTAGCCGGCCCCCGCCCGAAATCCCTGGGCGTTGATGATGGGCAGCTGGCCCCTTGCCCACGTGCGCCGAAATGCGTGTCGTCGCAGGCAACCTCGCGGCGTCATGCCATCGCGCCGCTGCCCATGCGCGGTTCGGTGCAGGCCAGCATGCAACGGTTGGTGGATTTGCTACTGGAATGGCCCGAAGCCGAACTAATCACCGAGCAGCCGGGTTATCTGCACGCCGAGTTCACGACGTCGCTACTCGGTTTCGTTGACGATGTGGAGTTTGCACCGGCCCCGAACGAAAACGTGATTCACGTTCGTTCCTGTTCCCGGCTGGGATATTCAGACCTGGGGACCAACCGTTCGCGGGTCGAATCGATTCGCGACGCGTACATCAACACCGACTAGCCGGCGCCGCGTCACGCACCCGGCAAAAACCTGCGCGCCCTGGCTTAGACAACGCCCAGCGAGCGCACCGTCTCCATGTTCAGGTAGCGGTCCACCGGCAGGCCATTGGAGCGCTGGTAGGCATTCACCGCCTCCATCGTCCGACGACCGAGCACACCGTCGACCGCGCCCGGATCAAACCCACGTGCGCTGAGCGCCTGTTGCAGACGCCGGATCGCGTCGCGGGTCATATTGGTCTCGCACAAAACCGGGCGCCATTCCAGCCGGGCTTGCTCCACCAGTTCTTCCGTTTCCACCGTCCCGAACTGTGCCGGTACGTTCACGCGCTGAGCCTGAGCGGGCTGCACCACCCGCTGCACGGGCACGTTGCGGACCTCGGCGGGCACATGCACTCGCTGGACTTCGGCTGGCTGGACCATCACCCGACGAGTGACCGTCTTGTACTGCGCCGGCTCTTCGACCAGACACATGATCTCGCCGGTCGCGTGGTCGATGCGTTCGACAGGCCCGCGGCCACGCTTCCAGACCGTCCGCGCCGGCCGAACCAGCACGCGCTCGGTCACGTCGCGGAACTGTGCCGGAACCGACCGCATCTCTTCGTAGGCTTCACGCACGACAACCGGCCGAGATTCGGTCACGACCTGTGCAGGCTGCGTGACCAGCCTTTCATAGCCCGGTGATGTTTCGACCTGCTGGCGCACGGTGCGGTACTGCGCCGGTTTGCGGACCAGCGCATAACATTCGCCAGCACGCGCCGCCGGCATCGGCGGAATCCCGGTTACCGAGTAGCGATCAGCCTGGTTTGCAGCAGGCAGAATCGGGCTGGCAGGACGCATATCGGCCACCTGCATGGGCTGCCGAACGATGTCCTCGCGTCGGTAGGCGACAGGCTGGGTTGTGCGGGCCGCCACCGGCGCTTCGCCGCCGGCCAGATGGCGGTCGAAAAAC
>NZ_CAXRDQ010000007.1:0-12380 GCF_964229365.1 Abyssibacter sp.
AACAAACAGATGGGCCGGGGGACTTGTCTGACCCACAGGCTGCTTCGCCTAAAGTCTTGTCAGCCTCACCCGGCCCTGCCGTTTCATCCGAGAAAGTGTCCGTCTGAACATCAGCAGAATCAAGATACGAGGTCTTGTTCCACAGCAGCGGGGTCAGGTCTTGTTCCGTGCATAGATTCCGCTGGGACTGGTCCACCCGTAAGCCTTTATTGACAGAGCCATTGCCCAGCTCGAGCCAAGCCAAGACTTGCGTGAAGTGCCGCGCCGCCAGCGGGCGGGCAGCGCCAGGCCGGTGGCTTGGTACGCTCAGAAGCACACGCAGCGGGATGACGCGATTCGAGTAGCCTATGCATCTGGGGGATTCAGCATGCGGGAAGTGGGTGAGCACTTCGGCTTGCATTACTCAGTGGTCAGCAGAGTGATTTCTCGTGCATAAAACAAGACCTGAGCCAAAATCCCCTCAAAATTCCCTGCACCGATCCGCAGTCGCAGGAGGAGGGGAAATCCAGCCGCCTTGCCCGGTCCTGAGCAAGAGCGGAGATTCGTGATCAACTAGGGAGTGCATCCAATGTCCAAGGCGCAACGCTATTTGCCGGTGCTGCTGTCGCTTTACATCGCGTTCGTGTTTGTCCAGTCGCTATTTTTCAAGTTCATTGACGCCCCGGAAACGCAGTTGATCTTCGGCACCCTGGATGCCTGGGCCGCCGGTCTGGTGGGGATCGAGGGCCTGTTCAACCCGGGGGGCATCTTCTCGGCCAAGGTGATCGGCTCGCTGGAGCTGGTCGCCGCGGCGCTGCTTCTGGTCGGGTTGATCGTCCCGGGTCTGCGCATACTCAATTCGCTAGGGGCCCTGCTGGCGCTCGGTATTATCAGTGGTGCGATCTTCTTTCACCTGTTCACGCCGCTTGGGATTGTGGTTGGCAACGAAACCGTAGCCGGTGTGGACAGCTCACAGATTGCCACCGACGGCGGTTTGTTGTTCTTTATGGCGGTTGGCGTCTGGATCGCGTCCGCGATTCTGGTCGGTCAGCAGCGCGCGCGCCTATTGGCGCTCGTCGGAAAGGCCTAGGGAAACTAGAACAAGGCCATCTGTTCGACAGGTGGGCGAAACTGGCTGCAATCCAGGCGCCCCCGCCGTTCGCGGTCCAGGCCGTAGCGACGGCGCGCCAGTTCGAAGCGCTTGCCCAGCAGTTCCGCGAACGGCCCGTGGCCCGTCTGGCGGCGGCCAAAGCTCGGGTCGTAGGTGGCCCCGCCGTGCATTTGCCGCAGAATCGACAGCACGTGCTCGGCGCGATCCGGGCGGTGCGCGCGCAACCATTCCTCGAACAGCGGTGCGACCTCGCGAGGCAGCCGCAGCAGCACGTAGCCGGCCTCGGTCGCGCCGGCAGCCGCGCATTGTTCCAGCACGGCTTCGATGTGGTGATCGGTTAATGCCGGAATCACCGGGGCCACGAGAACACCGGTGGGGATGCCGCGTGCGGTGAGTGCTTCGATAACCCGTACGCGCCGGGCCGGATCGGCAGCCCGCGGTTCGAGTGTTCGCTTGAGCGAACGATCCAGCGTCGGAATGCTCATCATCACGTGTACCAGCCCACGTTCGGCCAGGGCCTCCAGCAGATCGAGATCGCGCAGGATCAACGTGCCCTTGGTGACGATCGTCAACGGATGCCGGCATTCCAGCAGGGTTTCTAGGATCTGGCGGGTGATGCGAAACCGTTTCTCGATTGGCTGGTACGGGTCGGTGTTCGTGCCCAGACCAATGGGTTTGCAAACGTACTTGGGGTGGCTGAGCTCCTGCCGGAGCAATTCGGTCGTACGCGGCTTGTAGAACAGTCTCGATTCGAAATCCAGGCCCGGCGACAGATCGAGATAGGCGTGGGTGGGGCGCGCGAAGCAGTAGATGCAACCGTGTTCGCAGCCGCGATAAGGATTGATCGACTGGTCGAAGGGCACATCGGGGGACTGATTGTGGGTGATCACCGATCGGGACTGATCCGCCTGCACGACGGTGGTGATTCGTTCGATGACATCGTCCTGCCACCAGCCGTCGTCCTCGGCGTGCATGGTCGCCTGTCGATAGCGGCTTTCTCGGTTCGAGAGTGCGCCGCGGCCTTTGAGCGGGTTAGGGTTCATCGAGAAACTGTATAAATAAACAGCACACAAGGGAAGCAAATGTTCGCGCCGGACCGACGGATGGCGGGCAATGGTGAGCACTGGCGGGCTGATGCCGGAGCGGCGGGCGCTGTCATTGCCACGTCCCGCAGGTGACCGTGGTCGGTATCATATGGCGCTTGCGCGGGGTCGAATCGTTCCCCCCGGAGCATTGAGGACGCAGCACATGAGCAAGTCACAGGACAGCAAGAAGAACGTCAAGAAAAAGCCGCAGAAGACGCTGCTCGAAAAGCGTGCCGCCAAAGCCGAGAAGGCGGCCAGCAAGAAGTAATGAGTGGATTGCAGGCTATTGTTGATGCGTTACCCGTGGGGTGGTCTTGAAGACGCCCCGCGGCCTGCAGCCGCTGCTGGACGACGGGATTATCGATGCGGTCATGCATCGTCTGCAGTCCGGCAAGGAGGCGGAAATCTTTGTCGTGCGCCGTGGCGACACGCTTTGTTGCGCCAAGGTTTACAAGGACGTCCAGCGCCGGGGGTTTCATCGGCTCGCCGAGTATCAGGAGGGCCGCCGTGGGCGCGGCGGTCGTGATGCCCGCGCCATGAAGCGGCGCAGCAAGCGTGGCAGCGAGGTGCAGGAAAGCCAGTGGAAGAACGCCGAGGTTAGCGCGCTATACCGACTCGCCGAGGCCGGCGTGCGCGTGCCGGAGCCCATGGGCGTATTCGACGGCGTGTTGCTGATGGAGCGCATCGTTGACGCGGACGGTGTCACCGCGCCCCAGCTGGGTCAGGTGGAGATGACGCCGGAACAGGCCCGCCAGTGGCATCGCCAGCTCATCGGCGAAATCGTGCGCATGCTCTGCGCCGGGCTGATCCACGGTGACCTGTCCGAGTACAACGTGCTGGTCGACAGCAATGGGCCGGTGATCATCGACCTGCCGCAGGCGGTGGACGCGGCCGGGAACAACAACGCATTTCGTATGCTCGCGCGGGACGTCAATAACCTCCGCAGTACCTGTGGGCGCTTTGCACCAGAGCTGCTGGAAACCCGATACGCCCACGAGATCTGGTCGCTGTACGAGGCCGGGGAGTTGACCCCCGAGGCGTCGCTCACCGGCCGCTTCGAGCTGAGCGAGCATGATGCCGATGTCGACGCCGTGCTCGACGACATCGAAGAAGCTCGGCTTGAGGCCGAAGCCCGCCAGCGCGGACGCGAGGACGCCGAGCGTGAGGATTGAGGCCGCTCCAGATGAAATACCCCTTGGCTGCGGCCGTTGCCGATGACCGCTTGGTCTGGGGTCTGCGGAACCTAAGGTTTAAGATGGCGCCCGGTTTTTCGAGGCTCTGGAGCCCGGCACATGCGCGACATACTTGGATCGGTAGTAGCGAGTTCGCTGGCGGGATGGCGCGGGACCAGCGCGTTCGGCGTGCAGCGTCAGCCCGAACAGTTGCTGGAACTCTACGAATTTGAAGGTTGCCCTTACTGTCGGCTGGTGCGCGAAGCGCTCACCGAGATGGGTCTGGATGTGCTGATCCGGCCGTGCCCCAAGCGCGGAGAGCGCTTCCGCCCAACCGTGGTCGAGCAGGGTGGCAAGGCGCAGTTTCCGTACCTGGTCGATTCCAACACGGGTACCGCCCTCTACGAGTCGGGCGCGATCATTCGGTATCTGGCCGAGACCTATGGTGCCCGGCGTCCGCGTCGAGGGTCGCAGGGCTTGCGCGCGTTCGGCAGCCAGTTGGCCAGTGTGCCGCGGCTGGGCCGGGGCATGCTGGCGCGCGGTTCCAAGCAGCCCGCGCAGCCGCTGGAGCTTTATTCCTTCGAATCCAGTCCGTACTCGCGGCCGGTGCGCGAGCGCCTTTGCGAACTCGAACTGCCCTATGTGCTTCGCAACATGGGCAAGGCGCAGAAAGCCGACATGGGTCCGCCGATCGTGCGCAAGAAGTTTTATCCGGATGCTGGCATCCGCGGCCGCAATCGCCAGCGGATGTTCGAGGAAACCGGGCGGTTGCAGGTGCCCTACCTGATTGATCCGAACACCGATGTCCGGATGTATGAATCGAAGGACATCATTCGCTACCTCAACAAGACCTACGCCCAATGAGCGCTGTACTCAAACCCGAATCAGGCAACTGGTCGCCCACCTCGTGGACGCAGCACCAGGCTGTTCAGCAGGCTAAGTACCCCGATCAGGAAGCGCTGGAAGGCGCCTTGCAGCAACTCAGCGACCTGCCTCCGCTGGTCACGTCCTGGGAGATCATGGCCTTACGGCAGCAGTTCGCCGATGCCACCGCCGGGCGTAAGTTCGTGTTGCAGGGCGGCGATTGCGCCGAGAGTTTTGCCGACTGCGCGCCGGACATCATCACCAACCGTCTGAAGGTGTTGCTGCAGATGAGCCTGGTGCTGGTCCACGGCCTGAAGAAGCGCGTGGTCCGCGTGGGCCGCTTTGCAGGGCAATATGCCAAGCCGCGCTCATCCGATCTGGAGACGCGCGACGGCGTGACGCTGCCCAGCTACCGGGGCGATATCATCAATGCGCCGGAATTCACCGAGGCCGCCCGCGTGCCCGATCCGCAGCGCCTGCTGACCGCGCATGCGCGATCGGCGATGACGCTGAACTTCGTTCGCGGTCTGATCGATGGCGGTTTCGCCGACCTGCATCACCCGGAGTACTGGGATCTGCAATGGGTCGAGCACGCGCCGCTGGCCAAGGAATACCAGAGCCGGGTGGATGCCATCGGCGATTCGCTGCGGTTCATGGAAACCCTGGCCGAGCAATCCATCAGCGAGCTGTCCCGAGTCGACTTCTTCACCAGTCACGAAGCCCTGCACCTGCCCTACGAGCAGGCATCGACACGGCGCGTGCCGCGCCAGCCCGGCTGGTACAACCTGTCCACCCACATGCCATGGATCGGCAAGCGGACGGCGGATCTGGATGGTGCCCATGTCGAATACTGCCGCGGCATCCAGAATCCGGTGGGCGTGAAGATCGGCCCTGGCATGGACGCGGCCTGGGTGCTGGGCCTGCTCGAACGGCTGAATCCGGAGAACATTCCCGGCAAGGTGGCGTTGATTCATCGCATGGGCGCCGAGGTCATCGGCAGCGACCTGCCGCCGATTCTGGAGGCGGTTCGCGACAGCGGGCGGCCGGTGCTGTGGATGTGCGACCCCATGCACGGCAATACCGAATCCGTCGCCGGGGGCGTCAAGACACGTCGCTTCGACAACATCCGCTCGGAGCTGGAACAGGCCTTTGATCTACATGCCGCGGCCGGCACCTACCTCGGCGGTGCCCACCTGGAGCTGACCGGCGAGAACGTCACCGAGTGCATGGGCGGCGCCCGCGATCTCACCGAGACCGATTTGGCGCGTGCCTACAAGACCACCGTGGACCCGCGACTGAACTACGAGCAGGCGCTGGAGCTGGCCATGCTGATCGTCCACAAGCAGGCGTCGGTGGGGCAGGGCTGATGTCCGTCGCGCTGTGGGTCTTGATCGGTCTGGTCGTATTCGTGATCTGCGGTTACGGCTTCGTGCGCAAGCGGCTGCAGCTGGCAAAACAGCAGGAAGCCCGTGCCGACTGGAGCAAGGTTCGCGAGTGGGATGACGACGATGACGACTGGGGCAAGAAGCCACCGGACGACGGCGCGCGCTGAATGCTCTGGTTATTCGGGTTGCTGAGCCTCAGCCTGCTGGCGGCAGCGATGTGGCTGCGCCATCTCAACCGGAAAGCGCGTGACCGGTCTGCGGAACCTCGACGACACTCTAGCCGCTGAGAGCTAGGCCCCGACCTTGCCGACCATGGCGATGCGCCCCTGATCGGAGACGACGACGCCGCCCGGCCGTTCCACGGTGATCGCGAACAGTGTGGGTGCGCCCACCGGCAGCTTGGCCTCGATGGGCACGATCACCTGGCCATCGTCGGTGATGTCGAACACGCCGCCATCCACCGGATGCTTTTCCCGGCTGCCGTCGAAGATCCACAGTTGATACTGCGCTTCAGCCGGGTTGTTGACCGACAGGTTCTCGATGGTCATGAAGCCGCGCTGGGCCTGCTGGCTCCAGACGACGGTTCCGGTCGTCTCGTCGCTGGCGGCCGGGTCCTCCGTGCCCGCGAGATCGAACTTGACCAGGTCGGGTGCCTGCGTCGCGAACTGATCACGCAACTCCGCAACGGTCGGTGCGGGTGCCGGTGTTTCGATGGGCTCAGGCGCCGCCGGCCACCAGCCCGCAATCGCCGCGATCAGGCAGGCCGCTGCGGCAAACCACGCCAGGCCTGCGTTCGCGGGCGCAGGGATGCGAGCCTGCTGGGATTGAATCGGGCAGACGGCCGAGGGCGCGGCGGCATCGGTCGGGGAGGGCAGCACAGCCTGCGCACGAATCCGGTCGGCCACGCTTGCGGGCAGGGGTTCGTCGCTACCTTCGGTGCGCGCAAGGTCGTAAATGGCCGCGAGTTCCTCGAGTTCGGCGAACTCCGGATCGTCGCGGTCCAGACGCAGACGTTCCTCGGCTGTGAGTTCGCCCGAAAGCGCTCTCAGCCAGAGGTCCATGTTGTCGTCAGACTGTGCCATTACTTGATTTCCGGCTCGTCATCGAGCCAGCCCTTGAGCCGCATCAGGCCGCGTCGCATATGCGATTTGACCGTGCCGAGCGGCATATCCAATTTCTTTGCGATCTCCGCGTGGCTGTAGCCGTACACCACGCCCAGGTCCAATGTGTCGCGTTCTTCCGCGCGCAAATCGCCGAGGCGTGCGCGTATCTGTCCGGCTTCCGTGCAAATTTCGGGATTGGCGTCCGCGTGCGGGTTCTCGATCCCGGTGGGCGGCAATTCTTCCGCCGCCGGGTGCCGCGTTTCCGCGCGAAACCGGTCAATGACACGGCGCTTCGCGATCATCGCGACGAACACGGTCTCCGAACGCTGATTCCGATCGAAACGTGCCGCGGATTTCCACAGGTCCAGAAACACTTCCTGAACGGCGTCCTCGGCGTCGGCCTGCCGCTTGAAATAGCGGCGGGCGATCGACCAGACCAATCCTCCATACGTCTTGATGCACGCGTCGACCGCCGTGGAATCACCACGGGCGATGCGTTCAAGTACGGTGAGGTCGGCCGCCAGAGTGGACTGCATGACGGGATTGTTTCGGACCCGACGAACGGGCGCAAGCCCTACATGCGATTCGACCCCGACAAGCACCGCTAACACGACCTGCCACCTCCTCCAATCCGCTCACCCATGGTTTCGCTGCCGGGCTTGTTTTGGATGCGCGTGAAGCGTCTCCGCAGAATCCGGTCTAATGCGAGAACTGTCTTCGAGGATGTTTCATGCAACGAGAAAAACGCTTGGCCATGGTGACCGGCCTGTTGCTTCTGCTCACCGCGCTGCCGCTACGGGCAGAGCAGGCGATTTTTGCCAGCGGCTGCTTCTGGTGCACCGAATCGGATTTCGAAAAGGTTGAGGGGGTCAGCGAGGCGGTTTCCGGCTACATCGGCGGTTCGGTGGAAAACCCCTCCTACCACGCGGTGTCCGCCGGGGAAACCGGTCACACCGAAGCGGTGCGGGTTGAATTCGACCCGGCGGTCGTCAGCTACGAGGAACTGCTGGACGTGTACTGGCGCAATGTCGATCCGACGACCGATGACCGTCAATTCTGCGACAAGGGCAGCCAGTACAGGCCCGGCCTATTTCCGCTGAACGATGCCCAGAAAACCGCCGCTCAGGCTTCGAAGCAGGCGGTGATTGAGGCGGGCAAGGTGTCGCCGGTGTTGGTCGAGATCACCTCCGGAAAAACCTTCTACCGTGCCGAGACCTACCACCAGGACTACTACAAGAAAAACCCGCTGCGCTACCGTTATTACCGGTACGCCTGCGGTCGCGATGCGCGGCTGGACGAACTCTGGGGAACGTCGGACTAGCCGAAGCGCGCCCTCCGGCGGCCTACCCCCCGACCGCCGGAGAGCAGCGACTCACTCCAGCCCGAGACTCGGCCACTGCTGGTCGGCCTGGACGATGAATGCGTCGCGGTCGGCCTGCCATTTTTTCTGGACCGATGCGCTGTAGTTCAGATAAAGCTTGTCATCGACGATGGCCCAGGCCTGCGGGTCGATTTTCACCAGATCTCCCTTGGCCACGGCATAGGCGCAATGCCCGCCATATTGCGGCGCGTACTGCTCGGGATTGTTCTCGAACAGCTCGCGGTGCTTGGCGCTCGCAAACTGCCAGGTCGCGCCCTGCCATTGCGTCGTATGGGCGTCGCTGCCCTCCACCGGCTTGCCGTCGGTGAAGTAGGCCACCGGGTCATAGCCCTTGATGGCGACATCGCTGAACCAGCCGGTGTAGATCTTCTGTCCGGCGATGGCCGGTGCCGTCACGAGCACGGCTGCGCCGATCACGAGGGTTTTGGCAAGTAGCTTCCAGTTGAGCAACATCGTCGACTCCTGTCGGTGAGTTTCGGTCCCCAGAAGACCGGCACGGGATGACATTTTTGCTGTGCTGCATGAGCCGAACGGGGAGGATCGCCGTGATCGGCGGCTGGACGGGTAACATTCTCGCATTCGATTCCGGCGCGGCTGTCGCCGGGTGGGCACAAGAGGAACTGGCGATGACATTGGATGTTTCACGGCTGTCCCGCGCGCTGATGGTTTGCGCCTGCACCCTGTCCCTGACGGGTTGTGGCGGCTCGGATGCTCCGGAGCCGCATTCCAGTCCGGCGGATGCCGCGCAGTGGGTCGCGCCCTCTACAGAAACGCCGGTGCGCGAGCAGGCCATTCCTCGCGGGCGCTTGGGTGACGCTGTCGTGCCCACGGCCTATGCGCTAAACCTCAATATCGACCCGGATGCCGATCGCTTCTCCGGCCGTGTGATCATCGACGTGCGCATCGCCGAGCCGGTGGACGTCATCTACCTGCATGGCAAGAATCTGACCGTGTCGGCCGCGACGCTTAGCGCCGGCGAAACCCTGATCGCGGCCGAGTACGCTCAGGTTGACCCTAGCGGTGTGGCGCGTCTGAGCCTGCCCATCTCGGTGTCCGCCGGCCAGGCGCGGTTGACCATCGACTACGGCGCGCCGTTCAGCACGACGCTGGATGGCCTGTACAAGGTTGAGGAGGATGACCGCGCGTATGCCTTTACACAGTTCGAGGCGATCTCGGCGCGCATGGCCTTCCCCAGTTTCGACGAGCCGCGCTTCAAGGTGCCTTTCGATCTGGCGGTCTCGGCGAAGGCTGATCACAGCGTCATCAGCGCCACGCCCGTGCGCCGAACCGAAACGGCGGTCGGTGGGGCGGTGCGCCATGTTTTCGAACAGACGCCGCCGCTGCCGACTTACCTCATCGCGTTTGCGGTCGGCCCGCTGGACATCAACGATGCGGGCGCGCTGCCGCCAAATGCGATTCGACACGAGCCGCTACCGTTTCGCGGGGCGGCCGCATACGGCAAGGGGGCACGGCTTGCGTATGCACTGGAGAGCACGCGGCCGCTGCTCGAAGGCTTGGAGACCTATTTCGGCACGCCGCACCCCTATCCCAAACTGGACATCATCGCCGCGCCCGATTTCGCGTTCGGCGCGATGGAGAATGTCGGCGCAATCATCTACCGCGAACAGCGGTTGCTGCTCGATGAAAACGCCTCGCTGAAACAGCGTCAGGCATTTGTATACACGCACGCGCATGAGCTGGCCCACCAGTGGTTCGGCAATCTGGTCACCCCCTTGTGGTGGGACGACATCTGGTTGAACGAGGCGTTTGCGACCTGGCTGGCCTACAAGGTCTCCGACCAGTGGAACCCGAGTCTGCAGTTCTCGCTGCGCTTGCAACGCCTTGCGCTGGAAACCATGGCCACCGATGCATTGGCATCCACACGGCAGATTCGCCAGCCGGTTGAATCGAACGACGACATCATCAATGCCTTCGACGGCATCACCTACCGCAAGGGCGGTGCAGTGCTGTCGATGTTCGAGCGGTTCGTCGGCGAAACCGCGTTTCGCGAAGGCGTACGCCTGCACATGGACCGGCATGCGAATGGCGTGGCGACAGCCGAGGACTTCATGCAGTCCATTGCAGATGGCAGCGAAGATGAGCGCGTGGTTCCAGCCTTCCGCAGCTTTCTGGAGCAGCCGGGCGTGCCGCTGGTCTCCGCCAGTGTGCAGTGCGATGGCGTGCCCACGTTGACGTTGGCGCAACAACGGTATCGTCCGCTGGGCTCCGCCGTGCCCGAGGGCGGTGACTGGCAAATCCCTGTGTGTTTCGTTGCGCTGGATGGGGAGCAAGCCGAGGAGACCTGCCACCTGCTGACGAAGCCCCGCGAAACGCTGGAGCTGCAGCAGTGCCCCCAGGCCTTGCTGCCCAACGCCGCGGGCGCCGGCTACTACCGCTGGACGCTACCCAGCGACGGTTGGGCTGCCTTGCTGGATCGTATCGACCGCCTGAGTCCGCCAGAGCAGCTATCGCTGATCGATAATCTGGATGCAGCGTTTCGGGCCGGTGAACTGGAATTCAGCGTGTTGCGCGATGCCTTACCGGTGCTCGCGGAGCAGCCCAACTGGGAGGTCGCGACCCGCCTGGCGAAGGCCTGGGCGCAGTATCAGAACAGCCTGGTTGACGAAGCCGGGCACGCGGCCATGCGCTCGGCGCTCAGGACGGCATATGCGCCGCGTTTCGAGCAGGAGCTGGGATTGCAGCCCGATCCCAAGGAGTCGAACAACGACGCCTTGCTGCGCGGGCGGCTGGCGGAAATTCTCGTGCGAGACGCCGCCGACAGCGAGACGCTGGCCCGCCTTGCCGAGGCGGCGGATGCCTACATCGGCCCGCAAGGCGGCGCCATGCAGCCCGGAGCGCTGCCCGGCGATGTGATTGAGCCTGCGTTGATTGCGGGGGTGATCGAGCGGGGGCCGGCCTTTGCTGATCGGTTATGGGCTCGATTCGAGACCAGCACTGACGCCATCTTGCGGGAACATATCCTGACCGCTGTCGCCACGGCGCCTCAGCCCGAGATCGCCGCCGAAGCGCGGCGGCGGGCACTCACCGATGACCTGCGCAGCAACGAATTACTGCAGGTGCTGCGTGACCAATTCGCGGCGTCGGTCACTCGGCCCGACGCTTGGGAGTGGCTGCGTCAGCACGCTGATGCGGTACTGGCCAGGCTGCCGGAAACGTCGCACGGGCGCATCGCCAAGTACCCCGAGCAGTTCTGTAGCCCGGAGCGGCGCGCGGAGATCACCGCGTTCCTGGAGCCACGTGTCGAGTCGCTGTTCGGTGGGCCACGAACCCTGGACCAGACCCTGGAGAAGGTCGATCTGTGCATTGCGCTGAAGCAGGCCCGTGGTGAGCAGGTCGCCCAGGCAATGGCTGCCACGGAGCCCGTTCCGGCACCGTGATGAGGCGGTTGTGGTGACCTGAACCGACCGACGGCGCCCGCGCGTGGCGCGGATGTTGCAGTGCGATGACATCGGGTTCCAGGGAGGAACAGATGGCCAGATCGCAAAGGGCTCCAGTTCGGTTCGACTTTGTCGGAATCGCCGATGCCCACCGTCGCACGCTGATTTCTGCGCTCAATACCGTGTCCGGCCAGCTAGGTGTCGCATTCGAGCATGTGCAAGGCCAGGCTGGCGAGTTGCTGATTGTCGGGTTTGACGACCTGCCTGCCATTCGGCGCTACACGCCTGAACACGTGGCCGTGTTGAGCTTCGGAGATCGGCGTACCCACGAATCGGCCGATGTCGTGCGGCCGATTCGCGTATCGCAACTAATGGCGGCCCTGGAACGGGCGATGAGCCACATCCGTGACGCATCCGCGGCGCCACCCGATCAGCCCGCAGCGAGCAAGCCGCGCATGTACCGCGGAGCGCCGGTGGAAGGCTCGAAGCCCGCCGTCTCAGCCCCCGCGGACGAAAAGCCGCGTGCCGGACTGGTTTATCGCGGCTCCAGGGTGGGCTAGAGCCCGGCTTTCTTCCAGTCCGCCAGAAAGCGGTCCAGACCGCTGTCTGTCAGCGGATGGTTCAGCAGCTTGTTGAACACGCTGGCCGGGATGGTTGATGCGTCCGCGCCGGCCAGGGCGGCCTGTAACAAATGCTCGGTGTGCCGGATGCTTGCGGCGAGAATCTTGGTTTCGAAACCGTAGTTGTCGAACACTTGTCGCAGGTCGCGAATCAGATCCATGCCGGCCTGGCCGATGTCGTCCAGCCTGCCGATGAACGGGGAGACGTAGGTCGCACCTGCCTTGGCCGCAAGCAGTCCTTGCACGGCGGAGAAGCAGAGCGTGACGTTGGTCTTGATGCCG
>NZ_CAXRDQ010000008.1:0-15254 GCF_964229365.1 Abyssibacter sp.
AGGGGCGCCTCGGATTGCGGCTACGGCGGTCAGTCGGCATGCTCGGTGGTTTCTGACTTTGGTGAACCGTATGGGGACACAAGAATCCACACGGTTCGGAGGCTCACATGAAGCAGGATCCAAGCAGCGCGGTTGACCGCCAGCGCGAGATATATGTTCACGGTGCCGCGGGCCGACGCTCGCCAGTGCCGGTGGATATGGACGAACTGGAGATCGCGGCCCGAGACGTGATGGCGCCGGAGGCCTTCGCCTACATCGCCGGTGGCGCCGGCCGCGAGTCGACCATGGCGGCGAATCTGGCCGGTTTCGAGCGGCTGCAGATCGTGCCGCGAATGCTGCGGGATGTGGGCGAACGCACGATCGCTACCGAGTTTCTCGGCCACCCACGCAGCACGCCTTTGATGCTGTCACCCATTGGCGTGTTGGAGATGGCGCATCCCGAAGCCGACCTGGCCGTGGGGCGGGCCGCCGCCGCCTGCGATATTCCGTATATCTACTCCAACCAGGCCTCGGTTGCGATGGAAACGGTGGCCGAGGCGATGGGGGAGCACAGCCGCTATTTCCAGCTTTACTGGAGCAAGTCGAACGATCTGGTCGAAAGTTTTGTCCACCGCGCCGAGGCTGCTGGTTGCGAGGCGATTTTTGTCACGCTGGACACCACTTTGCTGGGCTGGCGCACCCGCGATCTCGGTCTGGCGTATCTGCCGTTTTTGCGAGGCAAGGGTATCGCCCAATACACCGCCGACCCGGTGTTCAGGCGGCTGATGCGCGAGGGCGTGAGTGACTCGGCACCACGCCCGCCGATTAGCGTCAAGGCATTGGCCACCCTGGTTGAATCGGCGATGTCGTATCCCGGCAGCACGCTATCAGCACTGGGCTCGGGCGATGCGCTCAAGGCCGTGCGCACCTTCGTCGATATCTACTCGCGGCCGACACTGACCTGGGACGATCTGGATTTTCTGCGTGGCTGCACGGATTTGCCGATCGTGCTCAAGGGTATCCAGCATGCCGACGACGCCAGACGCGCGGTGGATGCCGGCATGGACGGCATCATGGTGTCCAACCATGGTGGACGCCAGGTCGATGGCGCCATTGGCAGCATCGAGGCGCTGCCCGCCATCGCGCAGGCGGTCAACGGTCAGATCGACATCGCCTTCGACAGCGGGATTCGGGGCGGTGCGGATATCTTCAAGGCGCTGGCCCTGGGCGCTGATGTCGTCGGCATCGGTCGGCCCTACTGCTACGGCTTGGCCATCGCCGGCGAATCCGGTGTGCGCGACGTGCTGACCAACTTGCTGGCCGATTTTGAACTCACGATGGCCCTGGCCGGCATTGCCGACGCCAAGGATATTGGCCCGGAAGCGCTGCGAGCCAGATCCGACTTCGAAAATGGGGCTGCCGCTTCATGAGCGAGCGTCTCTTGCGCAGCCGCTTCGCCAGGACCCGCTTGTTCCCCAAGCAGGGTCTCTCCGCCAACGTGCAGGGGACGGATGCCGAGCGGTTCACGGCGCATGTCAATGCGGTGGCGCCGGTCGCGAAGCTGCCGGGCTACGCCCCGTTCTGCCAGCTCTGGGTGTACGAGAACTGGACGTCCACCCGGGTCATGGCGGTGCCGATTACCGAGCACAATCGTCATCTGCTCCGGTCGGCCTATGAAGCGCGTACGGCCAAGGAGCTGCCGGTGCTTACGCGCTGGTTCGAGGGTGTGGACCCGCCGCGGGCCCGCTATCTGATCGCGATTCTCTACAGCCGTGAACAGATGGCGAAAGAGGGTGATGCCATCGACGCCGACTGGGGTGTGGTGGGCTGTCTGCCCACCGCAGAGCCGGAGGAAATACCGATGGCGCCGATCACCATGCTGCGCAATGCGCTGGGTGTGGAGGAGGGTGGTTCTGGCGTGGCGCTGGATCGCGATGCCTATGCACGCAGCGTGGCGTTCTGGGATGTGCACGCCAATTGGCGGGAGTACCGACAAGCCGGTCCCGGCTGAATCGAACCGCGCCGCGACCGCAAGCGCCGTCGCTCACCTCAAATGGGGGATATGCCGGCTGATACCTGGCAGATACCGTGCGGCTTCCTAACCGTACGAGACCTTTCTCCATGCGTATTCAATTCGTTGCCCCTGTGGCGGCTGTCGCGCTGCTGTCTGCCTGTGCGAGCACGCCCCCGGCTCCACCTCCTGCGTACAACCCCGCATTGGCTGCAGAAGCGCAGGCCGCTGAATTCATCAAAGGTGGCAACACCAAGGCGCGTGGCACCACGCAGCGTGTGGCACTGACATCCTGCGTCGTCGCCTTCGGGACCAAGACCAGCGGCTTCGCACAGACCAAGGAAGGCACGTTCGCCTATGACGATCCGGACAAGACCCGGATCGAAGCCAAGGTGAGCACCATGTACCGCCTCGAAGGCGTGGATGAGGCTCGCTTGCAGACGATCACCAACCAAGTTTGTGCGCGTGCGGAGCAGCAACTCGCGGCCGCCGGACTCGATGTGATGCCGCATGCGGCGCTGGCGAGCACGCCGCAGTATCAGGCGCTGGCCGAGAAAGGCCGTGCTGCACCGGTGGATTGGTCGTTAGGGAAATCGGATTACCGGCTGTTCGTCCCCACCGGCTGGACGTTGTTCGATCAGCGCTTCGATGGCACTGGCCGCACGTTCAAGAATATTTTTGGCCAAGCCAGCCGGAGCAACCCGCAGGCGCTGGAGGCCAAACTGGTCAACGAGCTTGGTGTGGCCGGTGTGCATCTGGACATCATGATCGACTTCGCTAACGTCACCAGCAGCGATGACAATTACACCGGGTTTGTCGGGCGCAATGTGGGCCGTGACGAAGCCAGTGTGCAAACCACCGTCAAGCTCGCCTCCAGCGGCATGCTCAAGATGATCACGCCGGAGGCGGTCAACTGCCACAAGCTGGGCTGCGACACCATCATGACCGCCTGGCCAACCTATCAGTCCAAACGGCCGCTGGTGTCCTCCGAGCCGTTCTACACCGACATGCGTGATGCCCAGTCGGCGGGTAGCAAGGTGGGCGAGGGCATCGCCAATGCGATCGGTTTCCTGACGGCGATCTCTGGCGGCTCAGGTAGCAGCTACGACCGGACCGAGTGGGGCGTGGTCGCCGATGAATCGGCCTACGCCGATATCGCGACGCGTTACGCGGAACACTTCGTGGATCTGGCAGCGATTTCGCAGCGGCCGTAATTCGCGGTCCATTGCCGTCCATCGCAGAAGGCCCGATCAACGGATCGGGCCTTCTTGGTTTCCGCTATCGAGCGTGGTGCTGCGTTAAAGCGCGATCTCACCGCCATCAGTGCGGCTGATGACGACCGTCGCCGAACGTGGCCGGGTTCCGGCGCCATCGGGGAAGGTGCCGCCCGGATGCTGGATGTTGACGAACATGGTCCGGTTGTCTGGCGTCATGTCCACGCCGGTGACTTCACAGCCGACTGGCCCGACAAAGAAGCGCTTGAGCTGGGCCTGGGTGTCCGGCCGGATCAGACGATCGCCATCCAGTCCTGCCGGCACGACGGCGAGCATCTGGTCGTTGGTGTTCGAGTCCAGCGGAGCGCCATTGTCTGTCTGAATCCAGAGCACGCCGCGCTTGTCGAACCACAGGCCGTCGGGGCTGGCGAACTCGTTGTCGAGCGTCAGGCCGGAAATGTTGAATGACGGGTCGGCAGAGGCATTGGAGCCGAAGACGAAGATGTCCCAGTCGAAGGTTGTGGCGGCCGGGTTGTCGCCGGCTTCCGCCAGTCGAATGACATGCCCGTGGCTGTTGTTGGCTCGCGGGTTGGCCGGGTTTTCGTCACCCACTTCACGACGCGTATTGTTGGTGAGCGTGAGATAGATTTCGCCGGTATTTGGGTCTGTTGACGACCATTCCGGGCGATCCATCGGTGTGGCGTTGACCAGGTCTGCGGCGATGCGCGCGTAGGTCAGCACTTCGGCTTGGCTGGAGAAGCGGGCGGCTAGGGCGGGCACACTGATATCCAGTTCCACCCATTCGCCGCTGCCATCTTCAAAGAAACGGGCGACGTAGAGCGTGCCGTTGTCCAGGTACTTGTTCCCGGCGGTCAGGCCGCCATCGGCATCTGCAGGGTCCCAGTTTTCGTCGGAAACGAACTTGTAGAAGTAGTCGAAGCGGTTGTCGTCGCCCATATACCAAGCAATAGGACGATCGGCTATGACGCGACCGGGCTCTGCGCCTTCGTGCAGGATGCGCCCCATTGCCGTGCGCTTGGTGGGCGTGGAGACCGGGTTGTAAGGATCGATTTCCACCAGCCAGCCGAAGGTGTTGCTGGCATTGCGATAGTCGCTGGCGGCGGTTGCGCCAGATGGCGTCGTGTCCCAGCGTGCGAATTCGTCATTCACTTCGGACGCATCGCCAGCCAGTGCACCCCACAGATAGCCGAAGCCGGTGGCGCTCAGGCCATACCGGGCTTTTTCTTCAGGGATCGGGTCTTCGTCGGTGGTGACATAGCCCTGAAAGTTTTCTTCGGTCGCGAGATAGGTGCCCCACGGGGTGAAGCCGCGTCCGCAGTTGTTCACAGTGCCGCGTGTGGTCATGCCCGAGGTATCGAAGGCGGTGACCACGAGATCGGTGCCGGCCACTGGGCCAGACAAGTTCATGGTGGTGCCCGCCGTGATACGGCGATTGAATCCGGTGTTGGCGATGGACCACTCGCCGGAGGTGTCGCGCACCAATTCGACGACGGACACGCCGTGCGCGTTGATGTCCTTGCGCACTTCATCGGGGTCTGTCGGGTTGCCATCGGCATCGACACTGCGGCCGTCCCCAGCATACAAGGTGCTGTTGGAATACTCATGGTTCACGACCAGGAGGCCGCGATCAGAGTTCTCAGAACCGGCGGGCAAGGGATAGAACTTCATGCCGTCGTGGTTCGCGCCGATTTGCAGCGCCTGTTCGGCGGCCGTATTTGTTCCGTCCCCCGCAAAGGCTGGTGCGACGCCATTGAGCGGCGTGCCCCAGGGAATCATGACCTGCGTGGTGTAGCCGTTGGGCACGCTGACCATGTCGGCCGGTGAGCCCGGGATCGAGTCAAAGCTCAGCGTCGGTGCCGAGCTGTTGTTGTCGGAATCACTACAGGCCGAGAGTCCCGCGCCCGCGAAGATCGTGGTGGCTGCCAGGCTGAGGCCGCCGCGCAGCGTGTCCCGCCGCGTCAGGCGTGCCGCAAGAATATCCGCAAACGGCTGGGCGTTTGTGTGCGGTGTGGTCGGGTCGAGATCGTGGATGGACTGTGGGTCCGGACGAGACGAACGATTTCGCGTCATGCTGATAAGCCTCCCTGAAATGTCGGCGGACGGATGTAACCCATCCAGCCTAGGCAGGCTTTGTGACGCTCCGGTTAGCGTTTCTTTACGACTTGTTGACAGTCGGGCGGCGTCGCGTGGACGACGATGCGTTCAGGGTGAACGAAAGGTCGCCGAGCGCGTCAGGCCGCCGCCGAGGCCGGCATTGGCAGACGCAGTGACCGCCACAGATCCAGCGTGTGCTCTGCTCGGTTGAGCGTGTAGAAATGCAGGCCTGGCGCCCCCAGTTCCAGCAGCCGCTCGGATAGCTGGGTGACGACATCCAGCCCGAAGGCGCGCAGCGAATCCAGATCATCGCCATAGGCTTCCAGCCGGCGGCGAATCCAGCGTGGAATCTCGGCACCGCAACGATCGGAAAAGCGGATCAGCTGCTCGTAGTTGGTGATGGGCATCACCCCGGGCACGACGGGTTGGGTCACGCCGTGGGCCGCCAACCGATTGCACAGATCTTCATAGGCGTGGGCGTTGTAGAAATACTGTGTCATTACCGCATCGGCACCCGCTTCAATCTTGCGCAGGAGATTCTGCAAGTCGGCTTCGGGCGTCGGGGATTCCGGGTGATACTCCGGATAGGCTGCGACCTCGATATGAAACTCATCGCCGGTGGTCTCGCGGATGAAGCTCACCAGCTCGTTGGCGTAGCGGAACTCGCCCGGATCGGTCATGCCCGGCAGCAGATCGCCGCGCAGCGCGACCAGCCGCTGGATGCCGGCTTCACGGTACTGGCCCAGTAACTCCGTGATGCGCTCGCGCGTCGAACCGATGCAGGAGATGTGTGCGGCCACGGGGATTCCGGTGTCGGTTAGCGTGTCGACACAGGTTTCCAGCGTGCCGGTCTGCGTGCTGCCACCGGCACCGAAAGTCACGGAAAAGAAGGCGGGTTGAACCTCGGCCAGCTGCTTGCGCACCGTGGCCAGGCGTTCCGCGCCCTTTTCGCCCTTGGGCGGAAAAAATTCAAAGCTGAATTGCAATGCGCTCATAAAGGCTCCTGGTCGCTTTGCGCAACCATCTCGACGGATAGGAAACGGCGGGCGAGATCAGCTCGCCCGCCGAACGGTCCGAGACGCGCTTAGTACCGATACGCTTCCGGCTTGAACGGTCCTTCGACCGTCACGCCGATGTAGTCGGCCTGCTTGTCCGTCAGCTGGGTCAGGCGTGCGCCCAGCTTGCCGAGATGCAGTGCGGCAACTTTTTCGTCCAGGTGCTTGGGCAGGACGTACACATCCTTGCCGTACTGGTCACCCTTGGTGAACAGCTCGATCTGCGCCAGCGTCTGGTTGGTGAAGGAGTTCGACATCACGCAGCTCGGGTGGCCGGTGGCGCAGCCGAGGTTCACGAGCCGGCCGCGGGCCAGCAGGATGATCTTCTTGCCGTCGGGGAATTCGACATGGTCGACCTGAGGCTTGATCTCGTCGAACTTGCATTTCTTCTCCAGCCCGGCAACGTCGATCTCGTTGTCGAAGTGGCCGATGTTGCAGACGATGGCCTGGTCGTGCATGCGCTCCATGTGCTCGAAGCGGATGACGTTGTAGTTGCCCGTGGCGGTCACGAAGATGTCGACCTGTTCGATGATGCCCGCGTCTTCCAGGTTCACGATCTTGTGGCCTTCCA
This sequence comes from Abyssibacter sp., assembly GCF_964229365.1. NCBI lineage: Bacteria > Pseudomonadati > Pseudomonadota > Gammaproteobacteria > Chromatiales > Oceanococcaceae > Abyssibacter > Abyssibacter sp. The sequence continues at coordinate 6,946 of NZ_CAXRDQ010000008.1, forward strand.
TGCAGGCCTGCAGCGCGCAGATCGGGTCGACTTCCGTGACCCAGACCGTGCAGCCCAGGGCCTTGAGCGACTGCACCGAGCCCTTGCCGACATCGCCGTAGCCACAGACGATCGCAGTCTTGCCGGCGACCATTACATCGGTGGCGCGCTTGATGCTGTCGACCAGTGATTCACGGCAGCCATAGAGGTTGTCGAACTTCGATTTGGTGACCGAGTCGTTCACGTTGATCGCCGGGAACGGCAGCGTGCCGGCCTTGGCCATGCGGTACAGGCGCGCGACGCCGGTGGTGGTTTCTTCGGTCACGCCCTGGATGTTGGCCAGAACCTTCTTGTACCAGCCCGGCTTTTCGGCGTTGCGCTGCTTGATCGCGGCGAACAGGTAGGTTTCCTCTTCGCTTTCCGGATTGGCGATCAGCGACGGATCGTCTTCGGCGCGCGCGCCGAGGTCGATCAGCAGCGTGGCATCGCCACCGTCGTCGAGGATCATGTTCGGCGTGCCGCCATCGGCCCACTCAAAGATCTTGTGGGTGTAATTCCAGTACTCCTCCAGCGTTTCGCCCTTGTAGGCGAACACCGGCGTGCCGCCCGCTGCGATCGCGGCGGCGGCGTGGTCCTGCGTGGAGTAGATGTTGCACGAGGCCCAGCGCACATCGGCACCCAGTGCCTTGAGCGTTTCGATCAGCACGGCGGTCTGGATGGTCATGTGCAGGGAGCCGGCGATGCGGGCGCCCTTGAGTGGCTGACTGGCACCGTACTCGTCGCGCGTGGCCATCAGGCCAGGCATTTCGGTTTCGGCAATGGAGATTTCCTTGCGGCCGAAGGCGGCAAGGTTGATGTCGGCAACGTGGTAGTCCGTTGCGGTCTGGATGTTTTCTGCTGCAACACTCATGTGTGGCTCCGTGATTCGTTTCTAGGAAAAGGGGTTGAAAGCGCGGCTTAGGCCGCGGCGGCGCCGCGCAGGGCTTCCGCCTTGTCGGTGCGCTCCCAGGGCAGGTCCAGGTCTTCGCGGCCGAAGTGGCCGTAGGTGGCGGTGTCGCGGTAGATCGGCTTCACCAAGTCCATCATCGTGACGATGCCGTAGGGCCGCAGATCGAAATGCTCGCGCACCAGCTGGGTCAGCAGGTCTTCGTCGATCGTGCCGGTGCCGAAGGTTTCGACCATGACCGAGGTCGGCTCGGCAACGCCAATGGCGTAGGAGAGCTGGATCTCGCATTTGTCGGCCAGGCCTGCAGCCACGATGTTCTTGGCGACGTACCGAGCGGCGTAGGCTGCGGAGCGGTCAACCTTGGAGGGGTCCTTGCCGGAGAACGCGCCGCCACCGTGACGGGCGTAGCCGCCGTAGGTATCGACGATGATCTTGCGGCCGGTGAGGCCGGCATCACCCATGGGCCCACCGATGACGAACTTGCCGGTCGGGTTGATGTGGAACTTGGTGTCCGCGCTAATCCATTCGGCCGGCAGCACCGGCTTGATGATTTCTTCCATCACCAGTTCCTGCAGGGCTGCCTGGTCGATGTCCGGGCTGTGCTGGGTGGACAGCACCACGGCATCGATGGCCGCCGGCTTGCCGTCCACATAGCGGAACGTGACCTGCGACTTGGCATCCGGGCGCAGCGTGTTCGGGTGCTGCGCGCGGCGCACTTCCGACTGCTTGCGGATCAGGCGATGCGCGTACTCGATCGGAGCCGGCATCAGCACATCGGTCTCGTTGCAGGCGAAGCCGAACATCAGGCCCTGGTCGCCGGCGCCTTGTTCTTCCTTGGTCGCACGGTCCACGCCCTGGGCGATGTGTGCGGACTGTTTGCCGATCAGCGACATCACGGCGCAGGAGTCGCCATCGAAGCCGGTGTCGGAATGCGTGTAGCCGATGTCGTTGACCACGCCGCGGACCAGTTCATCCAGGTCGACCCAGGCGTTGGTGGTGATCTCGCCGCCGACAATCACCGCGCCGGTCTTGACCATGGTTTCGCAGGCGACGCGCGCATTCGGCGCGTTATCGCCTTCTTGGCGCAGGATCTCGTCCAGCACGGCGTCCGAGATCTGGTCGCACATTTTGTCGGGATGGCCTTCGGAGACCGACTCCGACGTGAATAGAAAGGATTTGTTCATGTGGTCACCTGAGTTGTGCAAGCGAACCCCGCGCAGCCCCGAGCCACGCAGGTGGTTGATTCTGATTGCATCGCGGATGGCCGGCATATCCGCCTATCCGGATGGGCGGATGATACTAGCGCCGGATCATGACAATTGCACGCGTCGACCCGCACAAACCGACGAATGTGCATGCCGTGAAACCCGCGCCGGCGGGTCGTGGTCGTAGAGTGTCTCTTCAGTTGTTCCAGGATGAACCGGTATGGCATTGACTCCTTCCACCATGCTGCCGATCGGTACGGTCGCCAGTGACTTTCTGCTGCCGGACACGGTGAGCGGAGACAATCTGTCCTACGAGCGCGTGGCCGGCGAGCAGGGCACCGTGATCATGTTTATCTGCAACCATTGCCCCTACGTGAAGCATGTGCGCAGCGGTTTGGTGGACGTCGCGAAGGACTACAGGGACCGAGGGATCGGCTTTGTGGCGGTCAGTTCCAACGACGCGCAAACCCATCCGGAAGACGGTCCGGAGGCCATGGCCGACATGGCGCAATCGGCCAAGCTGCCGTTTCCCTATCTATATGACGCCACCCAGGACATGGCGCGGGCATACCGAGCCGCCTGTACCCCGGATTTCTTCGTCTTCGACGCGCAGCGCCGGCTGGTCTACCGGGGTCGCCTCGACGGCGCCACGCCAGGCAATGCCGTACCCGTCACCGGCGCCGACCTGCGTGCGGCGATCGACGCCCTGTTGCTGGGCAAAGCCATACCTGACCACGAACAGCAGCCCAGTATCGGCTGCAATATCAAGTGGGCCGCCTGAAGGCGCGGGCCGGGTCGCCTCAGGACATCTTCGCAGCCAGCCGCAGCGGCAGGATGCGCAAGACGCGGCTGATCAGTGCCCAGGGCCAGCCCGGCACATAGGCGCTCGCCGGTTCGCGGTTGATGGTCTTGACCAATGCCCGGCAGCCGGTCTCCAGATCGACCCGGAACGGCGCGTTTTTGAGATCGGAGTTGATGGCGGTGAGGATGAACCCGGGGAGGATGGTCGTGACCTGGATCGGCGTGCCCAGCGTATCCATGCGGATGCCTTCGGCCAGCGTGGCAAGGCCTGCCTTGGTCGCTGCATACACCGCGGCCGGGCCCTTGAAGCCGCGGGTCGCGCTCACCGATGACATCGCGACCAAATGCCCGCTGTTCTGCGCCCTGAAGATTTCCATGGCAGCCTCGCATTGTGCGAGCGCGGCGACAAAGTTTGTCTCGGCGGTGCGTTGATTCACCGCGAATCGGCCGGTGCCAATCTCCGCGCCCAAGCCGATGCCCACGTTGACGATGATTCGGTCGAGCTGGCCAAAGTCCGTCTTGAATGCCTGGAATACCTCGAACACGGCGTCGTAGTCGCAGACGTCCAGTGAGCGGATCTCCACGCGAACGCCAGGGTGGGCCGCGGTGAGCTCGGCCTTGAGCGACTCCAGCGCTGGCATGCGCCGAGCGCAGAGGGCGAGATCGCATCCCTGGGCTGCAAACAGACGCGCCATGCCGGCGCCGAGGCCGGCGCTGGCGCCAGTAATCAGGATGGTTTTGCGCATGCGCTTGTCCAGAAAGGTTTGAGATGACCCGAGTGTGCCTGAGCCCGTCTGCCGCGTGCACGGCGGATCGGAGGCCTTAACCGGCGGTGAGGCGTTGCTTCTCGTCTGCGATGGCGTGAGTCCGGCGCCGCGCCAGCTCCTGGCCGAACTCGGGTCCGGAAAACCCGGCCTCGGCGATGGCCTGCGTGTTCACGCCGGCCGCTGCATCGTGCAACGCGAGCAGGTAGTCGGCTTGCGGGTATTCGCGACCTTCAAAACCTGTGCGGCCGCGTGAGTCGGCCTCGCAGGCCTGCACGAACTGGCGAACCCGCTCGGGCCGCCGGTAGGCATCCATGCGGCTGAACAGCCTTTGCACGGTTTCCGGGCGAAGCTCCAGCGCGCGATGGGCGTGCAGATGTTCACGGGTGACCACCCGCGCCAGCTCACGGCATGGATTCGGCACCTTCAACCGATCGCAGAGCTGTTCCACCAGCGGCACGCCGGCGGCTTCGTGGCCGCGGTGGCTGGGCAGCACATGATCGGGCGTGACGGCCTTGCCGAGGTCGTGGCAAAGCGCCGCGAAACGGACTTCCAGCGGGTGTTCCAGGCGGGCGGATTGCTGCAACACCATCATCAGGTGCACACCACAGTCGACCTCCGGGTGATGCTTGGGCGGCTGTGGCACGCCGAACAGCGCCTCGATTTCGGGAAACAGCACCGCCAGGGCGCCGCAAGCCCGCAAGGTCTCGAAATAGCGCTGCGGGGCCGGTGATAGGAGCGCGCGCCGGGTTTCCTGCCACAGGCGCTCGGCAGCCAGTGTGTCCAGCTCGCCGCTGTCGGTGATGCTGCGCATGACCGCCAGCGTTTCGTCCGCGACGTGGAACGACCAAGGCGCCAGCTCCGCCATGAATCGGGCGGCGCGCAGCACCCGCAGCGGGTCTTCGACAAAGGCCGGCGACACGTGCCGCAGGACGCGTGCTTTCAGGTCGTCGGTACCGCCATAGGGGTCGATGAGAGTGCCGTCATCGTCGCGAGCAATGGCATTGACGGTGAAATCACGGCGCTGGAGGTCTTCTTCCAGCGTGACATCGGCTGCGGCATGAAAGGCGAAGCCGTGATAGCCGCGGCCGGACTTGCGCTCGGTGCGAGCCAGCGCGTACTCCTCCTGGGTTTGCGGGTGGAGGAAGACCGGGAAGTCCTTGCCCACCGGTCGGAAGCCGTTGGCGAGCATGGTTTCCGGGTCGCTGCCGACAACGACCCAGTCGCGCTCGTGCACCGGCCGGTCCAGCAGACTGTCCCGGACGGCGCCGCCGACCAGAAACGTTCGGCTCATTCGGCGATCTCGACGTCCGCCTGGATGGCGCCCAGGCGCTGGCTCACTCGCATCGGATGTCCGGTGCGTTGCCAGTGAAAGCCGGTGGCGTGCTTCAGCACCTTTTGCACATAGTCGCGCGTGGCATTGAACGGAATGTTCTCGGCCCAGATCGCGGTTTCCACCGGGTAGGCGGGTTTCCAGCGATCCACGCGGTGGGGGCCGGCGTTATAGGCGGCCGCGGCGAGTGCGAGACTGCCGTCATAGCGGTCTAGCAATTCGGTGAGATAGCGCGTGCCCAGCCGCAGGTTGATCGTTGGCTCGTAGAGGTCCGAGGTGCCGGTGTAACGAATGGAGTCGCGCCGGGCGACTTCGCGGGCCGTGGCCGGCATGAGCTGCATCAGCCCGCGTGCCCCGGCATAGGAATAGGCATCGCGCGCGAACAGGCTCTCCGAGCGTGTAATCGCCCAGATATCTTCCGGGGTGATGCCGAACTCGGTCGCCAGCCGGATCACCTGGCCGCTCCAGGGCAGCGGATAGCGGATGTCCAGATCCGACCAGTACTTGGAGGCCGCCAGGGTGATGATCGCCTGTTCATGCCAGCCCCAGCTTTGAGCCACCTGGGCAGCCTGCATCAGGTCCGACCGCTCCAGATTCTTGGTGACGGCCTTCCACTCCGTGCGGGCTTCGCGGGGGCGGTCGATCAGATACCACTCGCGGGCGCGCTGGGTGCCCGCCAGCGAGCGGAAGTTGTCCTGCGCTTCGGTGCTCACCGGCGCACGCACATGATTCATGGCATAGGGCAGATCGAGTTCATCCGCTGCGAGATACCCGTAATAGGAGCGCTCCTTGGCCAGCTCGCCAAAACGTTGGCGAGCCTTGGCCGGGCGGTGGGTCGCGGCTTCGGCGCGCGCCAGCCAATAGCGCCATGCCTCTTCATTGCGCTGGTCCTCGGGCATCTCGAGAATCCACGCATGGACCTGCTCCCAGTCCTGGAAGTACAGCGCGCTGCGGACGCGCCATTCGCGGGCCGATGGGCCGAGCATGTATCCGGGCACCGAGCGGAACATCGGAATCGCCCGTGCATCACGGTCATAGGCCAAGCCCATGGCGATGTCGCGGCGGGCGCGCAGCAACAGGGGCTTGCGATCGCCGAAGACTTCGGTGAACGGGATTAGCGCTTCCCAGGCGCGCTCGGAATCAAAGCGTGACAGGCGATTAAAGGCTTCGCCGGCGATCGGTTCGAAGGCTTCGGGCAACTCGCCCGCATCCACGATGGACTCGAGATAGCGAGCCGAGCCTTGGCGCATGATCAGCCAGGCCTGGGCGTAATCCTGGGCCGGATCATTGTCGGGTAGCTGGCGCAGCAGGTAGCGCACCAGTTTCGGCTGGCCGGCCTCCATCGCGAGCTGCATGCGCTGGCGCACCAGTTCGTCGGTGAGCTGGCCCTGGTCTTCCAGCCATTCGAAGACCGGATCGCAGGCGTCGGGTTGGCTTTTGCCCACCAGGTACTGCGCCTGGGCATCGGCCAGAACATCGGCCTTGGGTTCGAGCCGCGTCCGCGCGTCCAGGTACTGACACTGCAGCGAGCCGCGAGTGGTCGGTTCGTAGTATTGGTGCAGTCGCGCCCACTCGCCGCGCTTGGGCAGACTGGCGAGCCAGTCGTTGCGGAAATCATCGGCCAGCGGCAACTGCGCATGCTTGTCCAGCCAATCGATGATGGCGACATCAGTTTCGTCGCCTGGCGCCTTCCAGATCTGGCGCCGAAGTAGCTTGGATTCGAGATAGGGATAGAGCGGGTGATCGGCGAGCTCAGTCGGAATCTGCTCCCGATCGCCACTTTCGATGGCGTCCAGCGCGGTGGCGAAGGCCTGCCGCTGTGCATCGCTGACCGCGTAGGCCGAACCCGGAAGCACGATTGCGGTGGCGGCAGCCAGACCCATCGCGCCGATGCGTCGAAAATGCCGTCTTGTCCACGGAAATGCCATATGCCTTCGCTTGCCGGGTGCCGGTGCGGGCCGGATACTCGCGGCAGGTTAACGGAGCGTGAATGTTGCTCGGCATTCTACTGATCTATCTGGTCATGGGTAGTTGTGCGGGGGTCCTGGCGGGCCTGCTGGGCATCGGCGGCGGTGCGGTGCTCGTGCCGGGCCTGCTTGCCGTGTTTGCTCTGCAGGGTGTCGAAGCGCCGGCAATGGTGCATCAGGCCATCGCGACCTCGCTGGCTTGCGTGGTGTTCACCGCGCTGTCGTCGATTCGCGCCCATCACCGACGTGGTTCGGTGGATTGGCGCCTCGTCGCGCGGCTGGCGCCCGGCCTGCTGACCGGGTCGCTGCTAGGCGCTGTGGTCGCGGATCAAATCAATGGCCTGGTGCTGCAGCGCATCTTTGGGGCGGCCGCTCTGCTGATTGGTTTGCGCATGGTGTTTCAGCGTGGCGCAGACGGGGGGCGGTTGAATCTGCCCGGCCGTGTTGGCCTCACGGTCACCGGTACGGGTATTGGCGGCTTGTCGGCCTTGATCGGTATCGGCGGCGGGTCGCTGACGGTGCCTTGGTTATCAGCCTGCCGGGTGCCGATGGTGCGTGCGGTCGGCACATCGGCGGCTTGCGGCCTGCCCATTGCACTGGCGGGCGTTGCAGGTTTTGTGCTCACCGGCTGGCACGAGCCAGGCCGCATGCCGCATAGCATCGGCTATGTCCTATGGCCCGCGGTGATCGGCATCACGGTCGCCAGCATGCTCGCGGCCCCCGCCGGCGCGCGCCTGGCGCATTGGCTGCCGGCGCGGCAACTCAAGCGCGGGTTTGGTGTTCTGTTGTGTGTGATCGGGCTTCGGCTTGCGTTTGCCGCTTAGCGGGGCGGGGTGAACATCCGGCGCCGCCCCGATCGACGGTCCAGCGCGACACCGCTATAGTCAACGCGTAATCAGGGAGAACCTTTGATGGGGCGTTCGAGTTCCAAATTGCTGCCGACCACTTCTCGCCTCGTCGCGGCGCTCATGGCGGGTCCGTTATTGATCGGTTGTACGACCACCGACGGCTGGGGCACCGATGTGGCTGAGTGGAGCGACGCCGAGCCCGGTTATCCGACTTACCTGACCTCCAGCGAGTACGACGATCGTTGGCGGTCGAGCGATGGTGTACCCCCGCCGCCCATTCACAGCCCGGCCAGTACCATGCAGTCGCTGGAGAGCCGTGCGTTTCCGAACGAGCCGGTGACCCGCGCGCCGGCGTTTGAGGAACAAAGCTACGCCCGGCAGCAGGAACAGCTAACCGCGCAGCGCCTGGCCGAACTCGGCGCGCTGCGCGCCCGCGAAGCCCGTCGCGAGGCGTGTGTCGACCGCC
>NZ_CAXRDQ010000009.1:0-26657 GCF_964229365.1 Abyssibacter sp.
CGTTCAAGCGGGACCTAAAACCCCACACTTCAAGCAAAGCGGGTTTTCCGTGCCTTCTGCTCAGCCGAGACGCGCAGACGCCGGCGGAATAAGCGGGCCGGCTGTTTGAGGCCGCGTAGCGGGCGAGTTTCGGCCCGCCCGACGGTGGCGAGCATCGCAGGGCAGTCGTCACGCCGTAGGCGGGCCGACCTGAGCGGTGGCATCCGCCCTTTTCCGCCCCTTTTGGGCGCGCAAAAGGGGCTCGGCCGTCAGGCCGAAACACGCTGCTCGTCACGTAACGACACACCGTTACCAATGCGCCTAAGGCGCCAACAACTGCGCCCCCGCGCCCTCCTCCCCCAACGCATCCCCCGGATTCCGCAACGGACACCGATCAATCGACAAGCACCCGCAACCAATGCAATCGCCCAGCTCGTCTCTGAGCTGCTCCAGACTCCGAATCCGGGCATCCAGGTCAGCGCGCCACTGCGCCGACAATCGCTCCCAGTCCCGGCGAGTCGGCGTACGCTTGTCCGGCAGGGTATCCAGCGCGCTGCGAATGTCTTTGAGTGGGACGCCCGCACGCTGCGCCACCTTGATCACCGCAACACGGCGCAGGACTTCCCTGGCATAGCGGCGCTGATTGCCTGCATTCCGCCAGGCACTGATCAGCCCCTGGGCCTCGTAGAAATGCAGCGTGGACACGGCGACACCGCTTCGACGCGCGACCTCGCCCACCGTCAGCGGTTGCTGAACGTCGATACCTCGGGATGGCTTGCCCACCACTGACCCTCAATATTGATTGAGGTATCAGCCTCGCACAGTTTTGAGAGCCCGGGAAACACTGAGCTATTCACGCCACCACGTTGCCGCCTGATGGAACGGGCCGGACGATCCCTAGTGTTTGGTCTGCGACGGTGGCTCGGCCTGCGCGGCGACAAACAGCGCGCGGGCGTCGTCGGCTTCGTACACATAGGCTCGCCCGCAGAATTCGCAGGCCGCCTCGACCCGACCCTGTTCGGCGAGCAAGGCTTCGACGTCCTCCTCGCCCAATGACAGCAGCAAGGTGCCGATGCGTTCCCGGGAGCAGCGACAGGTGAGCGTCACGTCACGGGTGTCGTGTTGTCGCAATCCGACGGTGGAAAACAGGCGGTGCAACAGGGCATCGGGCTCGGTGGCAAGCAGCTCGCCGTCAGCCAGTGTATCGGCCAGCATGGCAACCGTTTCGAAGCCATCGGTGTCGTCGCTATCGCCCGGTAATCGCTGAACGAGTAGCCCTGTGGCCACCGCCTCATCGGAGGCAAGCCAAACGCGCGTGGCCAGCTGCTCGGACTGCGCGAAATAGCCTTCGATATCCGCCGCCAATGACGCCCCCCCGGCCTCGACGATCGCCTGGTAACGGTCCATGCCGGACTCGGGATCGACCAGCACCGCACACTGGGCGCCGGCCACGGCCTGCGCCCAGGCTCCGGGCACCGGACCTTCGGTGGTCTGCAACATGGAGCGGAGCTGTAGTTGATGATCGATTTGCGCGACCAGCAAGGACAGGTGCGCCCCGCCCTGCATTTGCAGGTTCATCCGACCACGAAACTTCAGATTGGCCGCGAGCAGCGGCAAGGCGGCGGTCGCCTCGCCCAGCATGGCGCGTTCCACACCATCGAGCCCAAGGCGCTGCCACCAGTCCAGCCAGGCCTGATCCAGACGGACCAGGGCACCGCGAACCGGCAACTCGGCGAAATCGAAACGAACAAGTACACCCATGGGTCGGCGACTTAGCCCTGAAGCTTCTCTTTGAGCAGCCGATTCACCTCGGCCGGGTTTGCCTTGCCCTTGGTCGCCTTCATCGCCTGACCGACAAAGTAGCCAAACAGCTTGTCCTTGCCGGAGCGATACTGCTCCAGCTGCGTGGGGTTACCGGCGATCACCTCGTCGAGGATCTTGCCCAGAGCATCCGGATCGGTGATCTGCTTGAGACCCTTGGCGTCGATGATCGCATCGGCGTCGCCTTCGCCATTCCACATGGCGATGAACACGTCCTTGGCGATCTTGCCGGAGATGGTGTCATCGGCGATGCGATTGACCAGCCCGGCCAGCGTCTTGGCATCGACCCTGGAATCGGCGATGTCCAGATTCTCGGCGTTCAGCGATGCGGCGAGGTCACCCATTACCCAGTTGGCGCTGAGCTTGGCACTCGTGGTTCCGGTGTATTCCACGACCTTTTCGTAGTAGTCGGCCAGCTCCCGGCTGGATGTCAACACACCGGCGTCGTAGTCCGACAGGTCGTACTGCTCGACAAAACGGGCGCGCTTGGCGTCCGGCAACTCCGGCATGGTCGTGCGGATGCCCAGGATGTCCGATTCCGTCGTGACCACAGGCAGCAGGTCCGGGTCGGGGAAGTAGCGGTAATCGTTTGCCTCTTCCTTGGATCGCATCGCCCGGGTCTCGCCACTCTGCGTATTGAACAGGCGGGTTTCCTGCACGATCTCGCCACCGGATTCGATAACGTCGATCTGGCGCTCGATCTCGTAGTTGATCGCCTTTTCGACGAAGCGGAATGAATTCAGGTTCTTGGTTTCGGTGCGGGTGCCGAACTTCTCCGTGCCCTTGCGCCGGATCGATACGTTGGCATCGCAGCGGAACGAGCCTTCCTGCATGTTGCCGTCGCAGATCTCCAGGTAGCGGACCAGCGAATGCAGCTTCTTGAGATAGGCCACGGCCTCCGCGGCCGAACGGATATCCGGCTCCGAGACAATCTCGATCAGCGGCGTACCGGCGCGGTTGAGGTCAATGCCCGAGCCCGTGCCAAAGCCTTCGTGCATGGACTTGCCGGCATCCTCTTCCAGATGCGCGCGGGTGATGCCGATGGTCTTGGTCTGGCCATCCACCTCGATATCCATGGTGCCGCCAGCGACGATCGGCAGCTCGTACTGACTGATCTGATAGCCCTTGGGCAGATCGGGATAGAAGTAATGCTTGCGGGCGAACACGCAGCGCGGCGCGATCTCGGCCCCGACGGCCAGACCGAACTTCACCGCCATGCGCACGGCTTCTTCGTTCAGCACCGGCAACACGCCGGGCAGGCCGAGATCCACGGCGCAGGCCTGGGTGTTCGGGTCGGCCCCGTAGGCGGTGGCGGCGCCGGAGAAAATCTTGCTCTGGGTCTGGAGCTGGACGTGGACTTCCAGCCCGATGACGACTTCCCATTCCATGTTCAGAAGCCCTCCGGACGCGCAACGTGGTGATCGGTCAGGCTCTGGAACTGGTGCGCCAGGCTCAGACGGCCGGTCTCGTCGACCGCCTCGCCGACGAGCTGCACGCCGACCGGCTTGCCGTCGACCAGCCCGGCCGGCATGGACAGCGCCGGCAGGCCGGCGAGGTTGGCCGCGATCGTGTAGATGTCGTTCAGATACATGGCAACCGGATCGTCCGTCTTCTCGCCCAGCGCGAAGGCCGGACCCTGCGTGGTCGGGCCGATGATGGCATCAACCTCTTCGAAGGCACGGGCGAAATCGTCCGCGATCAATTGGCGAACCTGCTGCGCCTTGAGGTAGTAGGCATCGTAATAACCAGCCGACAGCACATAGGTGCCGACCATGATGCGGCGCTGCACCTCCCGTCCGAAGCCTTCACCGCGCGAGCGCTTGTAAAGCGACTCCAGCGACTCCACGCCTTCGGCGCGATGTCCATAGCGCACCCCGTCGTAGCGCGCGAGATTGGAGCTGGCCTCGGCCGGCGCCACCACGTAGTAGGTCGGCACCGACAAATGCATGTTCGGCAGGGAGACCTCGACAATCTCGGCGCCCTGTTGGCGATAGACATCCAGCGCGGATTCCAGCGCGGCGCGGGCGCCGTCATCCAGGCCCTCGGCGAGAAATTCCTTGGGCAACCCCAGCTTGCGACCGGCCAGCGGCGCATCGAGCCCGGCGCGGTAATCCGGCACCGACACGTTCACCGAGGTGGAATCGGCTGGATCAAAGCCCGCCATTGCTTGCAGGACGATGGCTGCATCTTCCGCCGTACGCGTGATCGGCCCCGCCTGATCGAGACTGGAGGCAAAGGCGATCATGCCGTAGCGCGAGCAGCGGCCATAGGTGGGCTTGAGGCCGGTGAGAGTGGTCAGCGCGGCGGGCTGGCGAATCGAGCCGCCGGTGTCGGTGCCGGTTGCGAACGGAGCTAAACCGCCGGCCACCGCTGCCACCGAACCACCGGAAGAGCCACCCGGCACGAGGCCGGCATCGACACCCCAGGGGTTCTTTACCGGGCCGAAATAGCTGGTCTCGTTCGACGAGCCCATGGCAAATTCATCCATGTTCGTCTTGCCCAGCATGACGACACCCGCCTCCGCCAGCTGTCGCACGACCGTGGCGCTGTAGGGCGCGACGAAATTGCCCAGCATCTTCGAGCCACAGGTGGTTCGCACGCCCTGGGTGCAGAAGATGTCCTTGTGGGCCATCGGCACCCCGGTCAGGGCCCCGGCCTCGCCCGCGGCGCGGCGCTGGTCCGCCGCATCGGCTGCATCCAGCGCCTGCTCGGCGGTGACGGTGATGTAACTGTTCAGCGCGGGATCATGCTGCGCAATGCGGTCAAGAAAATACTGTGTCAGCTCACGGCTGGTGAACTGGCCCGAGGCCAGGCCATCGGCCAGCCCGGCCACGGTCAGGGTATGAAAGCTCATTGAAGCGACTCTTGCTTACTCGATGACGCGGGGCACGCGGTAAAGCCCACGCTCTGTGGCCGGCGCGTTCGCTTGGAACAACTCGCGCTGATCGGTCTCGGTGACGAAATCCCGGCGCAGGCGCTGCACCATGTCCAGCGGATGCGCCATCGGAGCAACATCGGTGGTGTCCGCCTGATTGAGCTGATCCACCATCGAGAGGATGTCATTCAGGTTGCCGGAATACAGTTCCACATCGGCTTCGTCCAATTCCAGACGCGCCAGATGCGCAACCGTGCGCAGCTGATCTTTGCTAAGACTCATGAATTTGGCCTAAAAAGGCGTGTCGACGCAGTGATAACGCGGCAGGAAACCGCGAAACGGGCGAGAAACTTAGCATAGGGCCTGCTTGCCCAAAACCCCGCCCGTTGGTAGATTTCGCGCCTTCATTGCGGGATACAACGATTCGTTCCCCAACCCGCCCGCCTCACCACTGCCGGTTCTTCAACTAATGCTGGACAACATCCGCGGGTTGTTTGTCAACGACCTGTCGATCGACCTGGGTACTGCAAACACCCTTGTTTATGTGCGCGACCAGGGCATTGTCCTGAACGAGCCTTCCGTTGTTGCGATCCGTACCGATGCGCGCGGTGCCAAGCGCATCGAGGCCGTGGGTATCGATGCCAAGCGCATGCTCGGACGCACGCCCTCCAACATCAACACGATTCGTCCCCTGAAGGATGGCGTGATCGCCGACTTCATGGTGACGGAGAAGATGCTTCAGCACTTCATCCGCAAGGTGCACAAGCGGCGCATGTTCCGCCCGATCACCCGTGTGATCGTCTGCGTGCCCTACGGGTCGACGCAGGTCGAGCGGCGCGCGATCCGCGAGTCGGTCACCAACGCCGGCGCGCGCAAGGTGATGCTGGTGGAAGAACCGGTCGCCGCGGCCATCGGCGCCGGCATTCCGGTCGGCGAAGCCCGCGGATCGATGGTTCTGGACATTGGCGGCGGCACATCGGAGGTCGCGGTGATCTCGCTCAACGGCATCGTCTACGCGGAATCCGTGCGTATCGGCGGCGACCGTTTCGACGAGGCCATCGTCAGTTACGTGCGGCGGCAGTACAACATGCTGATCGGCGAGGCCACGGCCGAGCGGATCAAGCACGAGATCGGCACCGCGTTCCCGGGCCACGAGGTTCAGGAAATCGATGTCGTCGGTCGTCACCTGTCAGCCGGGGTGCCGCGCAGCTTCACGCTGAACTCCAACGAGATCCTCGATGCCCTGCAGGAACCGCTTTACGGCATCGTTGGCGCGGTGAAGACCGCGCTGGAGTCCACGCCGCCGGAACTGGGTTCGGATGTCGCCGACCGCGGCATCGTGCTAACCGGCGGTGGCGCCCTGCTGCGCGACCTGGACAAGCTGATCTCCGAGGAGACCGGACTGCCGGTCATCATCGCCGACGATCCACTGACCTGTGTCGCCCGTGGCGGCGGCATGCTGTTGGAAATGATCGACCGCCAGGGCGAGGTTTATACCCTGGACTGACAGGCCATGAGGCGCAGTTCTTGCCTCTTTCCTGCAGCATTCGGACGTAAGCCGCTGAACGTGGGAAATTTTCCGCGCCAGCGGCGTTGTCATTACGTCAGAAACTTGTCTACACTTGTGAGCCAAGTCGCACTCATCCTGAGTGTTCGGACTTGGACGGGCGATTTGGGGTGGACGACCTACATCAAGATTCAATCCGGCCGCTGTTTCCGCGCGGGCCTTCCCTGGGCCTGAAGGCGGTTCTGCTTGCCCTGCTGTCTGTCGGCCTGATGTTTGCCGACGATCGCACCGATACGCTCAATCCTGTTCGCTCGTTTATCGCCGTCGCTGCCGTGCCGGTGCAATGGATGTCCAGCTTGCCGAATCAGGCAAGCGAGGTCGCGAGCCATTTCGCCTCACGCGAATCCTTGCTGGCCCAGAACTCCGACTTGCGAGAACAACAACTGCATTTGCAGGCGCGCCTGCAGAAGCTGGACGGCCTGGCCGCTGAGAACGCCCGAATCCGCGCTTTGCTGCTGTCCTCCAAGCGTCTGCACGAGCAAGTGCTGATCGGCGAGATCGTGTCGTCCAGCATGGACCCCTATCGCCATTACGTGACGCTCAACAAGGGCGGCATGGAAGGCGTCTACAAGGGCCAACCGCTCATCGACGCACACGGCGTCATGGGCCAGGTAGTCGAAGTCACCCCGATGAACTCCACCGCGATCCTGGTCACCGATCCCAACCACGGCATTCCTGTCGAGGTGAACCGCACCGGCCTGCAGACCGTGGCGCATGGCGCCGGCGACAGCCGGGGTCTGGCACTGCCATTCCTGCCCAGCAATGCCGATGTACAGGTTGGAGATTTGCTGGTCAGTTCCGGCCTGGGCGGCCGCTACCCCGCGGGCTATCCTGTTGGGGTGGTTTACGACGTACAGCATCAACCCGGCGAACACTTTCTGGATGTATCGGCCCGCCCGGCGGCACGCCTGAATCAGGGACGTGAACTGCTGCTGGTCTGGAAGGACGGCGCACCGCCGGTCACCAACGTGGCCGAACAGCTGGATCAACGGCGCGAAGCCGGATTGCCGAGCTTCGCCACCTCCGATCTGCAGTGAACGAAGACCGTCGACCCAGCGCACTGCCGATTCTGATCAGCGTGCTGCTCGCGCTGGTGCTATCGAAAGTCATGTTGCCCGACCCCCTGGCGCTGTTGCGCCCGGCCATGGTGCCGATGATCGTCTTCTATTGGTTGCTGATGGTGCCGGACAAGTTCGGGCTGACCATGGCCGCATTGCTCGGCCTGGTCGTCGACGTGCTCACCGGCACCCTGCTGGGCGCCCACGCCTTCGCGCTCACGGTGTCGGGTTATCTCGTCGCCCGCATGGCGCTGATCGTCCGCTTCTGGCCTGCCTGGCAACAGAGTCTCGCCCTGCTGCCCATCTGGGGCCTGTATGCGTTTTTGATGTTCTGGATCGACGGCGTGACGCACCGAAACGCCGATGCGCTACTCCGCTTCGCCCCGGTGCTGACCACAGCCGTTGCATGGCCGGTACTGTGTTCCGTCATGAGCTGGGCCAGACCGCCCGCCGAAGACACCTGACGACCGACACCGAACCCAGGTAGAGTCGAGCCCCGTGTCGCCTCTCCTGGCCGACCGTTTCACCCTACTCGCTTGCGAACCAATCGCCTGCCCGAGCCAACGCCTCGCCTGCGCATCCCTGAACCTTGGCTGAAATCAAGTCACTGAAGAATCCGCTGGCAGAACGCCAGCTCACGCTTTTCCGCGCCGTGATCGCCGGCCTGGGCGTGGTCGCGCTGACATTGGTGCTGGTCGGCCGTCTGCTGCAGTTGCAGGTTGTCGACCACGATGTCTACGCGACGCGGTCGGACGACAACCGCATGCGCGTGCGCATCATCGCCCCGGCACGAGGCCTGGTCTATGACCGCAACGGCATCGTGCTGGCGGAGAATCTCCCCACGTATCAACTGGAGATCGTTCCGGAGCAGGTCGAAGACGTCGAGGGCACCGTGACCGCGCTGGCGGAACTGATCGACATCCCCGATCGGGATCGCGAACGCTTTTATCGCCGCGTAGACCAGGAACCAGGGTTCCGAAGTATTCCACTGCGTACGCGGCTGACGCCGCAAGAGGTCGCCACCTTCGAAGTGAATCGTCAGGACTTCGAGGGCGTGGAGATTCACGCAGCGCTGACCCGGCGCTACCCGCTGGGCCGGCTGGCAGCCCACGCCGTCGGCTACGTGGGCTCACTGTCCGAAACCGATGTGGCGGCGCTCGACCCACGGCGGTATCGCGGTACGCAGCGCATCGGCAAGGTCGGCGTGGAGGCAGCGCACGAATCGCTGCTGCACGGCGACCCCGGGAGCAAGATCATCGAGGCCAACGCCCAGGGCCGAACCCTGCGCGATCTGCAATACCAAGGCCCCACGGCCGGCGAGAATCTATTCCTCACGCTGGATGCCAAAATCCAGGAAGCCGCGGTCACGGCCCTGGGGCAGCATGACGGCGCGGTTGTGGCCGTCGACCCTAACAATGGCGACATCCTCGCCCTCGTGAGCCAGCCGTCCTTCGATCCACATCTGTTCGTCGACGGCATCGACTACGTCACCTACGCGGGCCTGAATGCTGACCCGGGTCGGCCATTGTTCAACCGGGCGCTGCAAGGACAATACCCGCCGGGCTCCACCGTCAAGCCAGTGATGGCGCTGGCCGGTCTGCAGGCCGGTGTGGTCACCCCACGGCATCGCGAAATGTGTATCGGCTTTTTCATGCTGCCTGACAACGAGCGCCGGTACCGCGACTGGAAGCGCCGCGGTCACGGTCTCGTCGACATGCACGACGCCATCGCACAATCCTGCGATGTGTATTTCTACCAGTTGGCACTGGACATCGGCATCGACACCATCCACGACTTTCTCAGCGGCTTCGGCCTGGGCCAGGCGCTGGGTGTCGACCTGCCCGGTGAAAAGCCGGGACTATTGCCTTCGCGCGACTGGAAGCGCGCGACACGGAACGAAACCTGGTACCCGGGTGAGACACTGAACGTCGGCATCGGTCAGGGCTTCATGACCACCACGCCACTGCAACTCGCGCATATGACCGCCATGGTCGCCGTTCGCGGCCGTGGATACCGGCCCCGTATCCTGGCCGCCAAGCAGCTCCCCGGGTCCGAGGATGTGATCGAGTTCGAGCCAACACCGGTCGCGCCGGTGCACTTGAATGATCCCCATTACTGGGACCGTATCGCGGAGTCCATGGAAGCCGTCATGCACACTGCGCAGGGCACGGCCACCCGATCCGGCGCTGACGCCAGCTACCGCATCGCAGGCAAATCCGGCACCGCGCAGGTCACAGGCTTGTCGCAGGAGGACGACGAAGCGCCCGATTTGCTCGACGTGCCACGCGAGCTGCGCGACCACGCCTTGTTCGTCGCCTACGCACCCTCCGATGCCCCGACAATAGCCGTCGCGGTCATTGCCGAACATGCGGGTAGCGGGGGACGCATCGCCGGTCCAATCGCGCGAGCAGTCATGGATGCCCGGCTGGAGCCGACGCCGTGAGTCAGAACCGCCCCGATCAATCCGGGTTTCAGCGCTGGTTGCTCAACTGGCACATCGACGCGATGTTGCTGGGCCTGATCATCATGGTGCTGGCCCTCGGTCTGTTCGTGCTCTACAGCGCCAGCGGCGAGAGCAGTGCTGCGGTGTCCAGCCAGCTCAAACGCATCACCCTGGGCCTTGTGGTCATGCTGGCGCTCGCGCAGGTCAACCCGGACACGTTTCGCGCCTTCGCGCCGTGGCTTTACGCGTTCGGGCTGATTCTGCTGGTGCTGGTGCTGCTGCTGGGTGATACCGCCAAGGGTGCGCAACGCTGGCTGGACCTGGGCGTGATTCGCTTCCAACCGTCCGAGCTGATGAAGCTCGCCGTCCCGATGGTGCTGGCCGGTTTCATGCACGCGCGCACGCTGCCCCCAAAACTGCGAACCATCGCCGCGGGCTCAACGCTGATCGTCGTGCCTGCGGCACTGATCATGCAGCAGCCGGATCTCGGGACGGCGCTGATGATCGCGATCAGTGGCGGCTTCGTACTCTACATGGCGGGCCTGCGCTGGCGTTTTATCGGCGGCCTGGTGCTTGCCGGAGCGGCCGCGCTTCCGCTGCTGTGGTCGCAAATGCACGGCTACCAACGCGAACGCGTGCTGACCTTTCTGAATCCGGCACGTGATCCCGGCGGTGCCGGCTACCACATCACCCAGTCCAAGGTCGCCATCGGCTCAGGCGGCCTGTTTGGCAAAGGCTGGCTCAATGGCACGCAGGCGCAGCTGGATTTTCTTCCGGAATCGGCCACCGATTTCATCTTCGCGGTGTACGCCGAAGAAGTCGGCCTACTCGGCGTGCTCCTGCTGCTGGTGCTCTATCTCGCCATCGTCGGTCGCGGCCTGTTCATTTCAGTGAAGGGCCAGGATTCGTTCCAGCGCCTGCTGGCCGGCAGCCTGAGCCTGGTGTTTTTCTTTTACGTGTTCGTCAACATCGGCATGGTGATCGGGCTGTTGCCCGTCGTAGGCGTGCCGCTACCCCTGATCAGCTGGGGCGGAACCTCAATGGTAAGCTTGCTCGCTGGGATGGGGGTGTTGATGTCGATCCATACACATCGTCGCCTCTTGTCGAGTTAGGGGACGGACGGAACCCCGGAAATCGGACACTCATGATCAGATACGGACTTTGTGTGGCCCTGGGCCTCATTTGCGGATCCGCCCTTGCCGATTATTCGGCGCATCCCAAGGCCGGAGACCTGCTGGAAACGCTGCGCAGCGACTACGCCTTTGACAGCGAAGCGCTCAAGGCCACCCGCGCGGCGCTGATCGAAGCCCAACGGGTGGACAAGCTCATCCAGCGGGAACGCACGGCGCCAGAGCGGACCTGGACTTGGTACGACTACCGGCCGATTCACGTCAATCCGAAGAACATCGAAAACGGTCAGGCCTTCGTCGAGCAACATCAGGCCACGTTTGCCGCAGCTGAAAAGCGCTGGGGCGTGCCGGGACCCGTGGTCGCCGCGATCATTGGCGCGGAGACCAAGTACGGCAGCTACACCGGCCCGCACCGCATTCTCGATTCGCTGGCCACGCAGGGTTTCGATCACCCCACACGCACGCGGTTCTTCTTCAACGAACTCGTCGAGTATTTCGTGCTCTGTCGCGAACTCGGGTTCGATCCGCTGGAACCCAAGGGCTCCTATGCCGGCGCGATGGGTTTGTCGCAGTTCATGCCGAGCAACTATCGCAAGCTGGCGGTGGACTTCGATGACAGCGGCGAGGTCGATTTGTGGACCGTCGACGACGCGATCGGCAGCACGGCGAATTATCTCGTCAACTACCGTGGTGCCGGCAAGGGCTGGAAACGCGGCGAGGCTGTGGTGGTCGCCGCTCGCATGACCGGCTCGATCCCCGATTCGGTCAAGACCAACACCAAGTATCCGTCGTCAACCATTGGCGAGCTGGCGGCAGCCGGCATCCGCCCGAGCATTCCGCTGGCGGACGACACCCCGGCCGGGGTCATCGCTCTGGAAGTCGCCCCAGGGCAAATGGGCTACTGGATTGGCTTGCAGAATTTCTACGCTCTGATGTCTTACAACCCGCGGACGTTCTACGCCATGTCCGTGTTCGAACTCAGCGAGGCCATCGCGAACAATGAAGCACCACAGTAAGGCGGCGGTTGTCCGCAACGCGCCAGCCGCCCTGGCCGTATTGGCTGCCCTGTTGCTCGGCGGCTGCTTTGGCGGCAAGACGATCACGCCGTCCGATGGACCGCCGACCAGCCCCGAGGTCAACCCCTGGAACGTGCCGGAGGCGGTGCCGAAGTACGAACCGCGTAGCAAATACGGGAATCCGGAGAGCTATGTCGTCGCGGGCAAACGGTATTACGTCAGCGACACCGCGCAGGGCTACCGCGAAACAGGAGGCGCGTCGTGGTACGGCTCCAAGTTTCATGGTCGCCGCACATCCAGCGGCGAGCCCTTCGACATGTACAAGATGACGGCAGCGCATCGCACCCTGCCGATCCCCAGCTACGTGCGCGTGCGCAACCTCGAGAACAACCGCGAGATCATTGTTCGCGTCAACGACCGCGGCCCGTTCCACTCGGCGCGTATAATCGACTTGTCCTGGGTTGCTGCCGTGCGGCTGGGACTGGACCAGCAGGGCTCCGGACAGGTCGAGGTCGAGGCGATCACGCCCAACGCCGGCACGCAGGCCGTGGATCTCGAGCCTATGGAGCCAGCACGTCCGTTGCCAGCCACACCGACCGCGGCGGCACCGCCACCGACACCGCGCCCGGAACCGATCAATCCGATCCAGCCCGGCGAACTGAGCTACCTGCAGGTCGGCGCCTTTGGCGATCTCGGCAATGCCGAACGGATGGCCAAGCGGCTCCGCAACGAAGGTTTCCCGCAGGTGCATGTCCGCACCGCAAACGTTCGCGGGCAGATGGTGCATCGCGTGCTCGCAGGGCCTTTCGTGAATGAAAGCGACCGCAGCGCCGCGCGCAATGTGCTCGCCAGCCGTGGTTACGAAACCTTTGTCATCCGGGACACTCACACCCCCTCACCTGCCTCACAACGCTAGAGAACACCACACGCCCCATGACCCGATTCTTGCTCGCCACCGTCGTCGCCGGCTTCATCGCCCTGGTTCACAGCCCTGTGGTCTTGGCGGCCATGCCGACGCCGGAGCCGCCCAACTTCGACGCCACGAGCTTCCTGCTGGTCGACTTCCACAGCGGCCAGGAGCTGGCCGCTCGCGACCCGGACATGCGTGTCGAACCCGCCAGCATCACCAAGCTGATGACCTCCTACATCGCCTTTTCGGAAATCCAGAAGGGCAACCTCTCCAAGGAGGAGGAAGTCACGATCAGTGAAAACGCCTGGCGTACCGGCGGCTCCCGCATGTTTGTGGAAGTCGGCTCCGCGGTCACCGTGGAAGACCTGCTGCGCGGCGTCATTATCCAATCGGGTAACGACGCCAGCGTGGCACTGGCAGAACACATCGCCGGCAGCGAGAGCGCATTCGCCGAGTGGATGAACAGCTACGCCCGCGACCTGGGCATGACCGGCTCGCATTTCGTCAACGCCACCGGTTGGCCCGATCCCGAGCACTACGTCACCGCCCGCGACATCGCGACCCTGGCGACGGCATTGATCCGCGAATTTCCCGACCATTACTCGCTTTATTCGGAAAAGGTCTTCGAGTACAACAGCATCAAGCAGTACAACCGCAACAAGCTGCTGTGGCGGGACGAATCCGTGGACGGCCTCAAGACGGGCCACACCGAATCCGCTGGCTATTGCCTGGTCTCCTCGGCCGAGCGCGATGGCATGCGGCTGATGTCCGTAGTTCTCGGCACGGGTAGCGAGAATGCCCGCGCCAGCGCCAGTCAGTCGCTGCTCAACTATGGTTTCCGCTTCTTCGATACACGGCGACTCTACGAGGCCGGCGAGCCGATCACGACGGTGCGTCCGTGGAAAGGGGCCTTCGATGCGCTGGACCTGGGCGCCGAACGTGACCTGTACGTCACCGTGCCACGTGGACGCATCGGTGACATCACCGTGGAACCCGATGTCGCGAACCAGCTCGTGGCGCCCATCCAGGGCGGCACCGTGTTGGGTGAGCTGCATGTCGCGCTGGACGGCGAGCGCGTCACCAGTGAGCCGCTGGTTGCCCTGCGCGACGTGCCCAAGGGTGGGCTGTGGCGACAGCTAGTGGACGAAATCCGGCTGCTGATCGCGCGGTGACCGCCGTCGCCGCCTCCGCGGCAGAGCCCACCGTCCACGTCAACGGCCATCTGGTGCCGCGAAGCGAGGCGACGGTGTCCGTATTCGACCGCGGTTTCCTGTTCGCCGATGCGGTTTACGAGGTCATCCCGGTGTATCAGGGCGCGGCGTTTCGCCTTCGCGAACACCTGGCGCGGCTGGATCGCAGCTTGGCCGAAATCGCGATCGACAATCCATACAGTGACCGGCAGTGGTCAACGCTGATCCGGGACCTGACCGATGCCAACAATGGCGGCGATCTGTCGGTTTATCTGCAAGTCACGCGTGGCGCCCCCGCCTGGCGTGAACACTGGCGCGATGAGCCCACCGTGGCCACCGTCGTCGCCTTCACCGGCCCGCTGTACGCCACATCACCCGGTGCAGCCGACGATGGCGTGCATGCGGTCCTGCGCGACGATCCGCGCTGGCACCGCTGCGACATCAAGGCAACCGGGTTGCTGCCGAACGTGCTGGCCCGGCGTGACGCGGCGGCTGCCGGGGCGTTTGAGGCAATTTTCCACCGCGACAACCAGGTCACCGAAGGTGCCGCAACCAACGTATTCGCGCTGCACGGCGAGGAGCTGACCACGCCGCCGCTGGACGCCCGGCTGCTACCCGGCGTGACACGGGCGGCACTGATCGAGTACCTCGACAGCATCGGCCGACGCTGCATTGAACAGCCGGTTCCGCTCGAACAGCTGGTCTGCGCCGACGAGGTCTGGCTGAGCTCCTCCACGCGCGAGCTGCTGCCTGTGACATCGATTGACGGTCAACGCATCGGTTCCGCCCGCCCCGGTCCGGTCTGGTGCGATGTGCAAGACGGTTTTTCGCGTTGGATTCGCGAACACACCGGCTGGCTCTGACCAACTTTTACTTCGAGACTTCCGCCATGGCACAAAAGACTTCGTCCGACACGTTGCTCGAGTTTCCCTGCGAATACCCTCTGAAAGCCTTTGGCAACAACACGGCGGGATTCGCGACTCACTTGCGCGAACTGCTAACGCCGATCATCGGAACCATCGACAATGATCAGGTCGATACCCGCATGAGCCGTGGGAATCGCTATCTGGCGGTCACCATCACATTCGAGGCGACCAGCAAGGACCAGTTGGACGCCGTCTACGAGGCGCTCACCGCCGATCCACGCGTCGTCATGTCGCTGTGAGCCGCGGTATCCGGGTTCGCTGGCTGGGACGCCAGCCCTACGAGCCGATCTACCAGCAGATGCGCGCGTTCACGGCAGAGCGGCATGCCGGAACCGATGACGAGATCTGGCTGCTGGAGCACGAACCCGTGTTTACCCAGGGGCGTGTCGGCGACGCCGCGCATTTGCTGAATCCGGGAGACATCCCGGTCGTGCACTCCAATCGAGGCGGCCAGGCGACCTACCACGGCCCCGGGCAGTTGATGGTGTACACCCTCGTGGATCTGCGTCGTCACAACCTCGGGGTTCGCACGCTGGTGGACGGCCTGGAGGGCGCGGTGATTGATGCGCTGGCCACCGACGGCATTACCGCCCAGCGACACGATGGCGCCCCCGGCGTGTACGTGGGCGATGCCAAGCTCGCCTCGCTGGGCCTGAGGGTGGAGCGGTTCCGCAGCTATCACGGCCTCGCGATCAACGTCGCAATGGACCTGGAACCATTCACGCGCATCAATCCCTGTGGTTACCAGGGCCTGGTGATGACCCAGTCATCGACACTGGGTGGAGCCGCCACGCTGCCGGACATGGCCCGGCAGCTGCTGCCCGCGCTGAGCGCACGGCTGGACGTGCAATGGGCCACGAATTGGAGTGCTCCCGAATTTTGGACATAATCCAGCACATCCCTGCCTTCACCGACATTCGCCAGGGTGGGAACACCCAGGCTGGCGAATGGTCTGTTAGAGCATCACATCCGTCGTCACGCATTCATTCGAAACGCGAACGCGGGCATCACCCAGGAGCACGACCCATGAAATCACTCTGGACCGCCGTGGCAGCGACGCTGCTGACGGTCTCTATCGCAACGGCCGCCGATGTCACGCCACCCGACGTGTTGGCCAAGAACACCGCCAACACGCTGCTGGAAGAACTCAAGGCGAATCAGGAACAGTTCAAGCAGAACCCTGATCAGCTCTACGAAGTGGTCGATCGCATCGTGCTGCCGCATTTCGATTTCGACTACGTGTCCAAGCTGGTGCTCGCCCGCTATTGGCGCAAGGCAACGCCGGAGCAACGCACGCGCTTCCAGCAAGCCTTCCGCTCACAACTGGTCGGCTTCTACGGCGACGCGTTGCTCGACTACAGCAACGAAAAGGTCCGTTGGGAAGATGCCGACGTGCCGGCCGAGGCCACCGACGTGACCATCAAATCGGAGATCGTGCCGTCGGGTAGTGATCCGATCCCGATCAGCTACGCCATGCACATGACCGACGGGACCTGGAAGGTCTACGACGTGACGGTGGACGGCATTAGTCTGGTGACAAACTACCGGGGGCAATTCGCTGCCGAAATCCGCCGCAGCGGCCTGGATGCGCTGATCCAGCGACTTGAATCCGAAAGTACCGCCCTGAGCTGACGTTCAGACCGGGGAACAAACACGCAAGGGAGTTGCCATGCGCTTGATGGCTTTGTGTCTGACTGTCCTGTTCGCGGCCGGTTGTGCACATTCACCGACCTACGACCCGCTCGACCCGCTGGAGCCGGTCAACCGGGGTATCTACAAGTTCAACGACACGGCAGACACGTACGTGCTGAAACCGGTCGCCAAAGGATATGTGGCGGTCACACCGGGCTTCGTGCGCACCGGTGTCACGAACTTTTTCGGCAACCTGACCTACCCGCTGACCATCGTCAATCAGTTTCTGCAGGGCAAACCGGCGGACGGATTCAGCGACATGGGCCGGTTTCTGGTCAACAGCACGCTGGGCATCGGAGGGCTGTTCGATCCCGCAACGCCGCTGGGTCTGAACCGGCATGACGAGGATTTTGGACAGACTTTCGGCAAATGGGGCGTCGGAAACGGCTGGTATTTGATGCTCCCGTTTCTCGGTCCGAGCACGAACCGCGACCTCACGGGTCGGATCGTGGCGATCCCCTTCAATCCGACGTATTACGTCAGTGACGGCGATGTCGTGCTGGGTCTGTCAGCGCTGGACATCGTCAACACGCGAGCCATGCTGCTCAATGCCGACCGGCTGGTGCGGAACCAGTACGACCCCTATGTCTTCATCCGCGACGCCTATCTGCAACGGCGCCGATCGCAGGTGTACGACGGCAGTCCGCCGCGTGAGGATTTCGACTTCGACGATTTCGAGGACTAGATTCTCGGCATGAAGAAGCCCGGCTGGTTCCGGGCTTCTTCGTATTCAGGTGACGACGCTCAGCACCAAGACGCAGCCCAGGGTGACCACGAACGGGATCACCATCGACACCATCGCAATGTCCTTGTAGGCCTGCTTGTGGCTGAGTCCACAAATCGTCAGCAGCGTGATCACGGCCCCGTTGTGCGGCAAGGTGTCGAAACCGCCGCAGGCCATTGATGCGACGCGATGCATGAGCTCCTTGGAGACGCCCAGATCAACGGCGAGCTGGTTGTAGGTATCGCCCAGCGCCGCCAGCGCGATCGACAATCCGCCTGAGGCCGAGCCGGTGATTCCAGCCAGCACGTTGATAGCGACCATCTCGGAGATCAGCGGGTTGCCCGGCGACACATTGATGACCGCGTTCTTGACCAGCACGAAGGCGGACAGACTGGCGATTGTGGTGCCATAACCGACCTCAGAGGCCGTGTTGAAGGTCGGCAATAACGATCCATTGGCCGCCGCGGTCATCGACCGGTTGAGCTGGTCCCAGCTGCGGTAGTGAATCAGGATCACCGTCAGATTCGCCACCAGCAAGGCCACGATCATCGCCCACAGGCCACGCAGCCTGCCGATGCCGGTGTTGCCGAAACGATCTTCGGCCAGAAACGCGGTATCCCAGCTTGGGATCACCCACTCCACGAGGGCGTAGTTCACGCCGATCACCAGCACGATCGGCAGCAGCGCAACCCAGAAGCTGGGCGTGGCCCCGTCGAACTCGGTCGGCTCGTTGTGATGCCCCGCGCCATAGCCCTCACCGACCGCCCGGGCGGCACGCATCCGCCGGTTCAACCACCACACGCCACCGCCGAACATGCCCAGGCCGCCGACGATCCCGAGCACCGGCGCGGCGAACGCCGTGGTCTCGAAGTACGGCATCGGAATCAGATTGTGGATTTGCGCCGTGCCGGGCAGACAGGTCATCGCAAAGGTGAATGCCCCCAAGGCGATGGTGCCGCCGATCAGGCGTTTGGGGATATCCAGCTCGCGAAACAATGCCGCGGCCAGCGGGTACACCGAAAATGCCACGACAAATGCGGACACCCCGCCGTATTCGAGCACCCCGCAGGCCAGCACGATCGCGGCGATCCCATGCCTGGCCCCCAATCGGTGGACGAAGGTCCGCGCGATGGACCGCGCGCAGCCCGAATCCTCCATCAATTTTCCGAACAGTGCGCCGAGCAGAAAAATCGGAAAGTACTTGACCGCAAATCCACCCATCGCGGTCATGAAGACCTGCGTATAGGTGCCGAGCAACGGAACTCCGCCATTGAGCAGGCAGGCGAACATCGCCAACACGGGCGCGAGAATGATGACCGATACGCCGCGGTAAGCCAGCCACATCAGCAGGACGAGTGAAAGCAGAATGCCGGCGATGCCGATCATGGTGTCTCCCGAAATCTGGGCGCGTTGGTCGCGCTTGTTCTGATCGCCCCACCCGCGGCGCGGCGTTGGCAGTGCACACCCTACCGCGTCAAGAGCTTGCCCAGCAGCCAGCGGGATGCACATAAGCCAAGGCGCAATGCCAGTTGCACCCACGCGCAGTGAATCTGACCCGGCGTGTGTCCGGCAGGGCTTTCCACTTATTATGGTGCAGATGAGATCCGGCCCGACTGGGCGCAATAAAATCAGGAGACACCATGAGCGATCGGCTCCCCCTCTTCCTTGAGGGTCGGTTCGTGCAGAGCGCGAGCGACCAGAGCATTCCCGTGACCAATCCAGCCACGCAGGCCGTGCTGGTGGAGGCGCCGGCGGCGACGGTCGACGAAATGGAGCGGGCCATCGCCAGTGCGCAAGACGCCTTCGAGCAGTGGAAGCTCACGCCGCCGTCCAAGCGCGCCCGCCTGTTCATGCGCTATCAGCAGCTGCTCAAGGATCATCACGATGAACTCGGTGAGCTGCTAGCCCTGGAAACCGGCAAGAATTTCGAAGACGCCAAAGGCGATGTCTGGCGCGGCATCGAAGTCGTCGAGCAGATGTGCAACATCCCATCGCTGTTGATGGGTGAGACCGTGGACAACGTCGCCACCGGCGTCGACACGCATTCGCACATCCAGCCACTGGGCGTCTCGCTCGCGATCACGCCGTTCAACTTTCCGGCGATGATCCCGCTGTGGTTCTTCCCCACTGCGATCGCCAGCGGCAACGCCTGCATTCTCAAGCCCAGCGAGCAGGACCCGATGACACCGAACCGGCTCGCCGAACTTTTCGTCGAGGCGGGTTTCCCCCCTGCCTTGCTGCAAGTCATCCATGGCGGCAAGGAACAGGTGCAGTACCTGATGGAACACGAAGGCATTGCCACCGTGTCTTTCGTGGGGTCCGTGCCCGTGGCCGAGCACGTATACCGCACCGCCACGCAGAACCTGAAGCGTGCGCAATGCTTCGCCGGCGCCAAGAACCACATGGTGGTCATGCCCGATGCCGACAAACAGCAAGTGATCAACAACCTCGTGGGCGCCTCGGTGGGCGCGGCCGGTCAGCGCTGCATGGCGATTTCCGTCGCGGTGCTGGTGGGTGACACCCGCGAGTGGATTGGCGAGATTCGCGACGCGCTGTCCAAGGTGCATCCCGGCCATTGGGACCAGCCGGACTCAGCCTACGGGCCGCTGATCTCCCCTGCCGCCAAGGCGCGTGTGGAAAGCCTGATACAGCAAGGCGTGGACGAAGGCGCCACGCTGGAGCTGGATGGCCGCGGCTGTGTCGTCGAAGGCTACCCCGACGGCAACTGGGTCGGCCCGACCGTGTTCTCCGGCGTCAAAGCCGAGATGAGCATCTACCAGGAAGAGATCTTCGGCCCGGTGCTCTGCATCATGGAAGCCGCCGACCTGGACGAAGCACTGGACCTGATCGCCGACAACCCCTACGGCAACGGCACCTCCCTGTTCACCAGCTCAGGTGCGGCGGCCCGCAAATTCGTCGCCGAGGTCAAGGTTGGCCAGGTGGGGATCAATATCCCGATTCCGGTCCCGTTGCCCTTCTTCAGCTTCACCGGCTGGCGTCGCAGCTTCTTCGGCGACCAGCACGCCTATGGCAAGCAGGCGATTCGGTTCTTCACCGAGACCAAGACGGTCACATCGCGCTGGCCTGAATCCGGCATGCCGTCGAGTGGCCCGAACATGTCAATCAACTTGCAGTGATGCGCTGGGCGGGGGATCACTGGGCCATACGCAGCCTCATCCTCGCGGTATTGGCACTCGCTTACTACTGCCTGGTCGTTCAATCGATCGGTTGGGTAGCCGCCTCTACCACCCCAAATTATCAGGGGTGGTCGGAGGCGTGGCAGGTCTACGCTCACATGAGCGTCTTACACCTGCTGGCAATCACCATCGCCGCGCTGCCGATTGCGATCGCACTGGTGCTACTCATTGCGCATCGAACCGTGGCGTTCGCGATTATCCTGTCCCTACCCGCGGCGATCCGCCTGATCGTGGACGTATTCGTCCGGCGGGACGAAGCACTGACCAACCCAATGCCCGCCGGGCAGTGGCTTGTCCACGGTCTCGGCGCGGTCTACCTGGCCGGCACACCGGCGGCACTGACGCTGCTGCTACGTCGGTTGCTACCTGCCCACAGTCGGACACCAGAGCAAGCATGACCCGACTCATCCTGCTGGCGACCGGTGTTGTGGCCTCGTGTCTATCCCTGCAGTCGCAGGCAGAGGTGCTGGCCTCCGATGCCCGTGGCTTCCTGGTCCGCCACACCACCACCGTTGACCTGCCGTCCGCTGCGGCCTACCGCACCATGACCGAAATCCATCGTTGGTGGAATCCGGAGCACAGCTGGTCGGGCGATGCAGGGAATCTGCGCATCGACGCCCAAGCCGGCGGCTGCTGGTGCGAGATCTGGTCGGTGGGCGGTCAGACGCATAGCGTGCAGCATATGCAGATCACAGCGGCCAGACCCGGCAGCCTGCTGCGCGCCAGCGGCGGGCTTGGGCCCTTGCAGCAGCTGGGCGTCGCTGGCTCCCAAAGCTGGATGTTCGAGGCAGCATCGGACGGAAGGTCGACCGTGACCGTCGAGTACGCGGTATCCGGTTGGACACCCGACGGCCTGGAGCAATGGGCCGGCCCGGTGGACTTCGTGATCGGCGAGCAAGTCCAGCGTTACACTCGCCTGATCAACACCGGCTCGCCGGATATCGAATGAACTTTGATCTCAACGAAGACCAGCAAGCGCTGGTCGATGCCGCCCGCGACTTTTCCGGCAAGGCGCTGGCGCCCCATGCGGCCGAGTGGGATGAGCGCTGCCATTTTCCCGTCGATGTGATCCAACAGGCCGCGGAGCTGGGCTTTCTGGGCTTGTACACACCGGAGGCCGCCGGAGGCCTGGGACTGTCCCGGTTGGACTCGGTGCTCATCGTCGAAGAACTGGCGCAGGGATGCACATCCACGACCGCGTACATGACCATCCACAACATGTGTACGTGGATGCTTGGCCAGTTCGGCGATGCCTCGATCCACGAGCGCTTCGTGCACAAGATGGTCAGCGGCGAATACCTCGCGTCATATTGTCTGACCGAGCCGGGCAACGGCTCCGATGCGGCGAACCTGAAAGCCACGGCGCGCCGTGACGGCGACCACTACGTTGTCAACGGGTCCAAATGCTTTATCTCCGGCGCCGGCTCTACTCAGGTCCTGGTCCTGATGGCCCGAACCGGAGCCGATGGCCCGAAAGGCATTTCCTGCTTTGCGGTCCCGGCGGACCTCGACGGCATCAGTTACGGCAAGAAAGAAAGCAAGATGGGCTGGAACTCGCAGCCCACGCGGACCATCTCGTTCGACAACTGCCGGGTCCCGGCCGATTGTCTGGTCGGCGACGAGGGCGCGGGCTTCAAGTTCGCGATGAAAGGTCTGGACGGCGGCCGCCTGAACGTGGCGACCTGCTCCATCGGTACCGCCCAGGCCGCGCTCAATGCCAGCGTGGACTACGTGAAGGGCCGCAAGCAGTTCGGCCAGGCGATTGCTGATTTTCAGGCCACCCAATTCAAGCTGGCGGACATGCAAACCAACCTCGTCGCCGCCCGCCAGATGATCCGCCTGGCCGCGAGCAAGCTCGACTCCGAACACCCCGAGGCCACGGCGTATTGCGCGATGGCCAAGCGCTTTGCGACCGATGCCTGCTTCGACATTTGCAACGATGCCCTGCAGCTGCACGGGGGCTACGGCTATATCCGCGAGTACCCGCTGGAGCGTATGGTGCGTGACACCCGTGTCCATCAGATACTCGAAGGCACGAACGAGATCATGCGCGTCATCCTGGGGCGCAGGCTCATGCTGGAACATGCGCTGGAGATGCTGAGATGACCGACCAACTGCTGGTTTCGATCGATGGTCCTGTCGCCACGCTGACGATCAACAACCCCAAGGCCAATACCTGGACGCTGGAGTCGTTGAACGCTCTGCCCGACATCATCGCCGACCTGGAAACGGACGCATCGATTCGTGCCCTGGTCATCACCGGTGCGGGCGAAAAATTCTTCTCGGCGGGCGCCGAACTCACGACCTTCGCCGAGGGCGATGTCGCCGTTGCCAGCGAAATGGCGCGCGCCTTCGGCTTCGCCTTTGAAGCACTGGCGGAATGTGATCTGGTCACCATCGCTGCCATCAACGGTTACGCCATGGGCGGCGGCCTGGAAGCCGCGCTGGCCTGTGACATGCGCATCGCGGAGTCTCACGCGCAGATGGCCTTACCGGAAGCCGCGGTCGGCCTGCTGCCCTGCGCGGGCGGCACCCAGCGCCTGCCCTGGCTGGTCGGCGAAGGCTGGGCCAAGCGGATGATTCTCTGCGGCGAACGTATCGATGCCGACACCGCGCTGGACATCGGCCTGGTGGAGGAAGTCGTCGATTCCGGTGAATCCCTTACCGTGGCGATGGAACTGGCGGCCAAGGTCCAGGCGCAATCGCCGGCCAGCGTCGTCTCCTGCAAGCGCCTGATCCACGCCGCCGAACGCCAGCCGCTACAAACCGCACTGGCGATGGAGCGCGAGGAATTCGTCGAGTTGTTCAATACCGACGACCAGATGGAAGGCGTGACCGCGTTTCTGGAAAAACGTCCGCCCGAGTGGACCAACAGCTAACCGAACAGGCTTTGCACTGATGTCCGACCAACCCATCCTCGTCGAACAACACGGCGGCCTGGGCCGCATAACGCTGAACGCGCCCAAGGCGCTGAATTCGCTGAGCCTGCCCATGGCCCGAGCGATGCAGCAGCAGCTGGATGCCTGGACCACCGACGACAGCGTTGCCGCGGTCTGGCTGGACGGATCCGGTGACAAGGCGTTCTGCGCCGGTGGCGACATCCGCGCGATGTACGAGGCGATGACCGCCCATCCCGTCGGCGAACGCGTTCCTGGCTGCGAGACTTTCTTCACCGAAGAGTACCGGCTGGATTTCACCCTCCACAGCTATCCCAAGCCGGTCATTGTCTGGGGCAGCGGCATCGTCATGGGCGGTGGCATGGGTCTCATGTGTGGTGCCGCGCATCGCCTGGTTACCGAGACCTCTCGGCTGGCGATGCCCGAGATCACAATCGGGCTTTACCCCGATGTCGGCGGGTCCTGGTTTCTCAATCGCATGCCAAATGGACTGGGCCTGTTCCTCGGCCTGACCGGCGCACAGATCAACGCCACCGATGCGATCACCACCGGCCTGGCCGACCGCATGGTCGGCGCGTCGGAGCGCGACGCGCTCATCAACGCGCTCGCCTCGGCGCCCCTCGCCACCGACGCCGAAGAATGCATTCGCAACGTGCTGCGCGACTTCGAAGACCGCGCGGCCGGCCAGCGGCCGGGCAGCCAGATCGCACCGCATCTGGATCAGATTCGGACCCTCACCGACCACGCCCGGGTGGCCGACGTGGTCGACGCAATTCTCGCGGTCGACACCGACGACAAATGGCTGTCCCGTGCGGTCGGCTCACTCGCCAAGGGCTGCCCGATGACCGCACATCTGGTCGCCGAGCAGATCCGCCGCAGCCGTCACCTGAGCCTGGCGGACGTGTTCCGGATGGAATTGGTGATGTCGTCCCGCTGCTCCATGCAGCCAGACTTTCGCGAAGGCGTGCGCGCCCTGCTAATCGACAAGGACGGTTCGCCATCTTGGTCGCACGGTAGCGTGGCCGCGGTGAGCGAGGCTGACATCGAACGGCATTTCACCGCGCCCTGGTCCGGCGAAGCTCCGTTATCCCAACTCGGCTGATAGCGCCAACTCCGACCGGCACGACAACAAAACAAGCAGGAGACAGCATGAGCAGCATCGCATTCATCGGCCTCGGCAACATGGGTGGTCCCATGGCGGCCAACCTCGTCAGTGCCGGCCACAGCGTTCGGGCCTTCGACTTGTCCGAGGCTGCCTGCGCCGTCGCGAAACAGGCGGGCTGCACAGTGGCTACCTCGGCTGCGGAAGCGGCCGGCGGCGCCGACATCGTGTTCTCCATGCTGCCGTCGGGCGCCATTGTCGAAGCGGTCTACCTCGGTGACGACGGGCTGCTGGCGAGCCTGCCGAACACCACGCTGGTGATCGACAGCTCCACCATCGCCGCCGAGTCGGCAAGAACGGTGTG
This sequence comes from Abyssibacter sp., assembly GCF_964229365.1. Lineage (NCBI taxonomy): Bacteria > Pseudomonadati > Pseudomonadota > Gammaproteobacteria > Chromatiales > Oceanococcaceae > Abyssibacter > Abyssibacter sp. The sequence continues at coordinate 24,892 of NZ_CAXRDQ010000009.1, forward strand.
GGCCGCTGCCGACGCCCTCGGCATTCGGATGATCGATGCGCCGGTGTCCGGTGGCGTGGCCGCGGCCACTGCCGGCACGCTGACCTTCATCTGTGGCGGTCGCGAGGCCGACATCGACGCCGCCCGACCGGTGCTCGAAGCCATGGGCAAGAACGTACTGCGTGCCGGCGATTCGGGCGCCGGTCAGGTCGCCAAGATCTGCAACAACATGCTGCTGGCCGTGCATATGATCGGCACGGCAGAAGCCCTTGCGTTGGGTGATGCCCACGGCGTCGACCCGGCCGTCTTGTCCGAGATCATGCTCGCCAGTTCCGGGCGCAACTGGTCGCTGGAGGTCTACAACCCCTGGCCCGGCGTCATGGAGAACGCGCCGGCCTCCAAGGAGTATCAGGGCGGCTTCATGGTCGATCTCATGCACAAGGACCTGGGCCTGGCCCTGGCCGCAGCTCAAGCTGAAGGCGCCAGCACGCCCATGGGCGCACTCGCCCGCTCGCTCTACGCGCTGCACCGTCAGGCCGGGAACGGCCGGCTCGATTTCTCGTCGATCCAGTCCATGCTGCGCGAATCCTGACGGAACGGTCGAAAGCCTTTATGGTCGACTCAACACCGGCAACGACGCTGGTTCACGATTGATTTGCAAGGAGGCCTGCTGATGAAACGTTCGATTTCCCTCTTATCCCTCTGTACCGCCCTGGCCGCCTGCGCCGGCTCGGCTGGCGCCGCCAGTTCGGTGACATTGAACGCCGTGAGCAGCGATGGCGTCGGCGAAGCAGTCGGCACCGTCAGCTTCAAGAACACCGAGCACGGTCTGGTATTCAGCCCCGACCTCAGCGGGCTGGAACCGGGTCTGCACGGCTTTCATGTGCATGAAAACGCCAGCTGCTCCCCCGCCGCGAAAAACGGCGAGATGACAGCCGCGGCCAGCGCCGGCAGTCACTACGACCCCGAAAATAGCGGCGCGCACGATACGCCCTGGGGCGACGGTCACATGGGTGACCTGCCCGGCCTATACGTCGCCGCGGATGGCACGGCCACCCACCCGGTCCTGGCGCCACGCCTGCAGATGGAAGACATCCAGAATCGCGCGCTGATGATTCACATCGGTGGTGACAACTTCTCCGATACGCCGAAGAAACTCGGTGGCGGTGGTGCCCGCGTCGCCTGCGGAGTCATCGGCGGAGGCTGATTCGCCGTTATGCAACAAAGCATGTGGCTAATCGCGCTGCCAGTGCTCGGCGCACTGGCAGCGGTCGGTTGTCTTCTGCTGATCAAGGTCACACGACGCAGGCAGGCGACCCGCTCAGGTGAATCCAGCGAGGTCGTGCCCGCGAATCCGATGTCGAGGGAACAGGCGAAGACGATCACCCGACGCTACGCGCTCGCGTCTGCCCTCGTGCTGATCGGCCTGCTCATCCTGTTGCTGTGGGGTCTTTAGGGAAACACTGATCTATTCCCGTCGCCAAGTTGCCGCCTGAAAACAGGCCAGGCAAGGCGCGAGAAGTGAAGTTTGGTCATTCCAAACAAGCGACGAGCACCCATTCGCCGGGAGCGAATTGAAACCGCCGAAGGCAGGCCCGCAAGGGAAGGCGCATGGACGCGCCGACTAACGCCGCAGGGCCTGTTTTCAAGCGCAATCCGTATAGAACGGGCCGGTTTTCCCGCAAGCCTGCGCTACGTATAGCGATTAGGTGCCCACACCCGTCGGCGTGTCGGCCGATTTCCCGTCGTCCGCAGGCTCGACTTCACAACCGCTGATGTCTCGAACG